>JAFDYM010000203.1 GCA_018267435.1 Bacteroidota bacterium
CCTGCGCCTTGCCGAGTTGTTCCAAAAGCCGGATATAACGGTGGTGGAAGAGGGTATATTGAACAACATAAAACTGCACCACCACAACGAACCTGCACGCCACAAGCTGCTAGATGTAGTGGGCGACCTTGGCCTGATAGGCACACCTATACACGCCAACATAATAGCTACCAAGCCTGGCCACAAGCATAACATTGAGTTTGCCAAGGTGCTAAAGGCGCACATAAAGCAGGAGCGTATGAAGGACCCTGCACCTAGCTACGACCCTAACAAGCCACCTATTTACGACGCTATAGGTATAGAAAAGATATTGCCGCACCGTTACCCATTTCTACTTATAGATAAGGTGATACACCTTACCGAAGAAGAGGTAGTGGGCGTAAAGGCGGTAACTATCAATGAGGAGTTTTTCCGTGGGCATTTTCCGGGTAACCCTGTAATGCCGGGCGTGTTGCAAATAGAAGCTATGGCGCAAACAGGCGGCATATTGGTACTAAGCAAACTGCCAGACCCACAGAACTATGATACCTACTTTTTGAAGATAGATAAAGTGAAATTTAAAGCGCGTGTAGTACCAGGCGATACGGTATTGTTCAAGCTAGAAATGATGGGCCCTATGCGTCGCGGTATTATAGAAATGCGTGGCTCGGCATACGTAGGCAACAAGCTAGTAAGCGAAGCCGAACTGATGGCGAAGATTCAGCGTAAGGACGGGAAGTAAGGATTGGAGAAATAAGAGAATTGAGAGAATTCGGAAATTAGAAAATAAGTATGCTGCCTTGCGGTTCTCCCTAGGGAGTTAGAGGGTAAGCAAGGCAAAAGAAAGATTGTAAATGAATCAACCTTTTTCATACATACACCCAAGTGCCGAGATAGCCGACAACGTGGTTATAGAGCCATTTGTAACCATATCGAAAGATGTGGTGATAGGCGAAGGCACATGGATAGGCCCGCACGTAACTATTATGGAAGGTGCGCGCATAGGTAAAAACTGCAAGATATTTCCAGGTGCGGTTATATCGGCCATACCGCAAGATTTGAAATACAAAGGCGAAAAGGCCATAGTAGAAATAGGCAATAACGTAACCATACGCGAGTACGTAACCGTAAACAAAGGCACCGAAGCAGCCATGAAAACCGTGATAGGCGACAATAGCTTATTGATGGCTTACGTACACATAGCGCACGATTGCATTATAGGTAAGAATTGTATTCTTGCCAACAACGCCAACCTTGCCGGGCACGTAGAAATTGATGACTTTGCCATACTAGGCGGCGCTACCAACTTTCAGCAATACTGTAAAATAGGCAGGCACGTAATAGTATCGGGTGGCTGCTTGGTAAATAAAGATATACCACCATTTGTTCGTGCTGCGCGCCATCCTACTACCTATGCGGGTGTAAACTCGGTAGGCTTGCGCCGCAGGGGCTTTACCACTTCGCAAATAAACCAGATACTAGATGTTTACCGCATACTATACATACGCGGCTACAACACTAGTACGGCTATAAAAATGATAGAGTCGGAAGTGGCAGATAGCCCGGAAAAAGATGAGATAGTAACCTTTGTACGCGAGAGTGTACGCGGCGTTATGAAAGGCTTTAAGAGTACGAGCGAGGAGTAATTATACAATACAACGATATAGCAGAGCCGCACCATGTTGCGGCTCTTTTCATTTAGGCATAGCTCCGCCCATGAATTAATTCATGGGCTATTGATAGGGCGTATTTTTCTAGTGCGTTGGTGGCTAATGTCAGGGTGTCTGTTTGCTTATATGACCCCCTATCCGTAGCCCGTGATTTAAATCACGGGCATAAGCGAGGCGCAAAACATTCAGCTTTATCCTCTCTGCGATGTCGAATCTTGCTGTTATCTTGCACCCCATGTCCACTACCATCTCCATACAACTCAATAAAGTATCGAAGAAATTCGGTAGGAGCTGGATATTTAAAGATATAAGCATGGACCTGCATAGCGGTAAAAGCTATGCTATAACAGGAGCCAACGGCAGTGGTAAATCTACCTTGTTGAAAGTGATAGCAGGAATACTTACGCCCAACCAAGGCGAACTGAAATGTGCACTAGGAGGGAAGGCAATAGCTGCCGAGGATATGTACAAACACATTACCTACTGCGCGCCTTATCAAGAACTGCCCGATGAAATGACACTGGTAGAGTTGCTGAACTTTCACCAACAACTACGCAAGTTGACAATTCCCGCCAAGCAGATAATTGATATGCTGGGTATAGAGCCCGATAAAGAAATACGCAACTACAGTAGCGGTATGAAACAAAGGGTGAAGCTAGCGCTAGCCTTCTACACCGAAACGGCGGCTATATTTTTAGATGAGCCTACCAATACGCTAGATGAGCACTGGGCCAACTGGTACTTTACCGAGGTGCAACATATAGCTAAAAACAAGCTGCTAGTCATCAGTAGCAATCACCAACCTGAGTATAGCTTTTGCAACGAGGTGCTGTCTATTGCCCAATACAAATAGGGTTGCTGAAGCATAATAGGGTATTTGTTCAATCAAGAAATAGGAACTTTTTATTATTCATTATCAAGTATTTAACTATAAAGTATACTTGAGTTAATGACCTACTAAGCTGGCGGCATCTTATTTGTATGGTATTTTGTTAAATTAACTCTCGAAATACCCCTGACTATGAGAAAAATTTATTCTACAGTAGC
>JAFDYM010000204.1 GCA_018267435.1 Bacteroidota bacterium
CCTACCATTGGGATTGTCCGGCTAATATTACCTGCAACAGTAATACATTCTATGGCAATGTAAGGTTAGATTACAGCGTAGATAGCGGCTTGACTTGGATAAACATCACCACTTCTACATCTAATAATGGTAGCTATAGTTGGTATGTACCAAGGATTATTGGCAACAAAATACTAGTACGTGCAAGTAACACGGCCAACCTTAACTCGAATGACGTTAGCAATGCCACATTCAGTATACGCAGGCCATTGACGGTAACAAGCCCGAACGGTGGAGAGGTATTGAACGGTTGTAGCAACTACACCGTTATATTCTCTAAAACAACTTGTATATCGGGTTACTATACCGCCTATTATAGTACCGATGCGGGTGCTACTTGGAACTATATAAATACAAGTAACAGTTCAAACTCATTTATATCTTTTAGCTGGCAGGTACCAAACGGCATAAGCAGCAACCAATGTTTGGTGCGTGCGGTTAGCAACAATTACTCTAATATAGCCGATACCAGCGATGCCTATTTTACCATAGTACCTAACAATGTAATAACAGTTACCGCGCCTAACGGTGGGGAGGTATTACCTGCATTAACAGGTAGCCAAACCATAACTTGGACCAATACACCTGATGCAAGCGGTGCTTATAATGTAGAATACAGCCGCAACGGCGGAAGTACTTGGAGTACCTTAGCTACCAACATAACCGGTAATACCTACCAGTGGACAAATATACCTAACGACCCTGGTAATACCTACCGTGTACGTATAAGTGACTACAACAATACATGTAGAAACGATGTGAGCGACACTAACTTTACCGTAACTGCGGCACAGCCTGTGCTTACCTCGCCTAACGGTGGCGAAGGCTACCAATGGGATTGTACTGCAAATATTACCTGGAACAGTAATACATTCTACAGTAATGTAAGGTTGGATTACAGCGTAGATAGCGGCTTGACTTGGATAAATATTACCACTTCTACATCTAACACCGGTAGCTATAGCTGGTATGTGCCAAGAATAATTGGCAGTAAGCTATTAGTACGCGCAAGCAATACGGCTAACCTTAACTCGAACGATGTAAGCAATGCCACATTCAGCATACGCAGGCCATTGACTGTTACGGCACCTAATACCAATGTGGTATTAAAGGGCTGTGACAACTACACAGTAATATTTTCAAAAACAACTTGTATATCTGGTTACTACACTGCTTACTACAGTACCGATGCGGGTGCTACCTGGAACTACATCAACACCAGCAACAGCACAAACTCATTTATATCTTTTAGCTGGCAGGTGCCGAACGGTATAAACAGTACCCAATGTTTGGTACGTGCTGTGAGCGACAACTATGCCAGCATAGCCGATACCAGCGATGCGTATTTTACTATAGTGCCAAGTAATGTAATAACTGTTACTGCGCCTAACGGCGGCGAGGTGGTTCCTGCATTCGGCAACCAAACTATAACATGGACCAATACGCCTGATGCCAGTGGTGCCTACAACGTAGAGTACAGCCGCAATGGTGGCATAACCTGGACTAGCTTGGCTACTAACGTAACCGGCAATACCTACCAGTGGACGAACATCCCTAACAATCCTGGTAATACGTACCGTGTGCGTGTAAGCGACTACAACAATACTTGTAAAAATGACGTAAGCGATGCCGATTACACCGTTACGCCTGCCCAGCCTATATTGACTTACCCTAACGGTGGCCAAAGTCTGTGGTCGGCCAATACTGCAACTATTACTTGGAACTCCGCAACCTTCTACAGTAGTGTAAGGATCGAGTATAGCTTGGACAACGGTGCATCTTGGATAGTAATAACAAGCTCAACAAGCAACAACGGTAGCTATAGCTGGACACTGCCAAACGCCAACTCAACTACATGTTTGGTGAAGGTGAGCAACACTGCCAACCTTGCACTGAACGATGTAAGCGACAACGTATTTACCATTAGGCCTGCCGTACAGGTGTTTACGCCGAACGGTTTTGATGAACTGGGTGCCTGTACGCAAACATCCATATCATTCAACCACACACCGGCATATACCAACTATACAATTGAATACAGTATAAACAACGGTGGTTCTTGGACTACCCTAGTAAGCAACCAGGCGTTTAGCGGCACTACGGGTACATATAGCTGGAGCGTGCCGAACTTGCCTACCAACCAGGCACGTGTAAGGGTTTACCCTACAGGCTACAGCAACCTGGCCGATGCCAGCGATACTACCTTTACCATAAAGCGCGCTGTTACCATTATACAGCCGAACTTTGGAGGTGTATTGCAACAGGGTACTACTTATCCTATCATTTGGAGCTCGGACGGTATATCGAACATATACGACCTTGCGTATTCTACCAATGGTGGCAGTACTTGGACGAACATAATATTGGGTTACAATACTTCTACAAATACTTATAACTGGACAGTTCCGAATATACCATCTAGCAACTGTTATATACGCATACGCGATAACATCAACTCATGCAAAGAAGATATATCTGACCTTCCATTTACTATCAGCTCAACAGCTGCACCTATCAACGTAACTGCACCTAACGGACAGGATACACTACTAGGCTGCCAGAGCTATGTAATACGTTGGACAGAAAACGGTACGCCACTTGGCAACTACAACATAGATTACAGTATAAACAGTGGTCAAACTTGGTTGCCTGTAGTAAGTAACTATGTTACTACAAGCGGTACTTACAACTGGGTAGTGCCAAACGTAAACACTACTACGGCCTTGATAAGGGTAGCATCATCGGCTAACAGCACCATATTCGACTTGAGCAATGCGGCGTTCAATATCTTTAGCCGTAGCGTGGTAGCATCGGCCGATACTACAATATGCTCGGGCAATATTGTGCAGCTGCAAGCTACTGGCGGCACAGGTGCATTTACCTGGACGCCGAGCAACACGCTTAACAATGCCAACATAGCTAACCCATTGGCTACACCATCTACTACTACAAGCTATGTTGTTACATCGGCTAACGGTACTTGTACTATGCGCGATACTGCGGTGGTAACCGTGCTTAGCGGCACTGCAACCAACGTAGGCGTAAACGTTACAGCTTCGCCTTCGGCGGCAGTATGTGCAGGTGGCTCAATACTGTTTACTGCTACACCTACCAACGGTGGCACTAACCCCGTGTACCAGTGGAAGAAGAACGGCAACAACGTAGGCAGTAACAGTGCCAACTACATTCTGAACCCTGTAGCTAATAATGATATAATAACCTGTGTGCTTACCAGCAATGCAGCATGTGCTACCAATAACCCTGCTACCAGCAATGCGGTAACGGTTACGGTATTCAACTCGTCGGCACCTACTATCACTATCTCTACATCTAACGCATCGGTATGTGCAGGTCAATCGGTAACTTTTACTGC
>JAFDYM010000205.1 GCA_018267435.1 Bacteroidota bacterium
CCCAGTGGCATAATAGGAGCTTTGTAAACTTGGGTCATTGGTGTACATATATACTTTCAGGTTATAGTCCACCACCTTTAATCCATGTGGGCCTACTATGCTGGGGTCGCCCTGCTGGCGTACCGGTACTAATTTCCAGTCGGCTGGGTAAGGGGCTTCGGCTGCCACATTGCCCTGAGCATCTTTTAGAGGTATCATTACTAGCTTTTGCCAGTTGCCGCTACCTTCGGTGCTAGTGCCTGCTTGCTTAGTCTCCATGCTGTTATTGCCCGCAGCGGCTGCTGTATCGCGTTCTTGTTTTTGCTCGTTTTGTGGGTTGTTGCCATTGCCGCAGCTTACCACTAGTAACAAGCATAGCAATATATAAACGGTGTTTTTCATGCGTAATATATTAGGGGTTTGTGCAAGGTAAGGCTAAAATGTTTTTTACCTATAATATTGTTGTTAATTTCATTGTGTATTAAACTATTCCCACACTATGGCAAAAAATCAAATTGGCTTGGGCAAAGACCAAAGCAAGCAACTGGCTAAAAAGCTGAATACCTTATTGGCAAACTATCATTTGTTCTATCAAAACGCACGTGGCTTCCACTGGAACATAACGGGCGAGAAGTTCTTCGAACTACATGTAAAGTTTGAAGAGCTGTATACCGATGCACTATTAAAGATTGATGAGATAGCCGAGCGCATACTTACTCTGGGCTATACACCACTACATACCTTTACCGACTATGTGAAGGAAAGCAGCATTAAAGAAGCAAAAGATGTTACCGATGGCAAGCAGGCCATTGGCTTAATATTAGATGGTTATGGCGTATTGCTGCCGCTTGAGCGCGAACTGTTATCGCTAGCTGCCGAGGCCGACGATGAAGGCACCAACGCCCTAATGGGCGACTACATACGCGAACAGGAGAAAACAATATGGATGTACAGCGCTTACCTTGGCAAAAACAAGAAATAGGTTTGTTGCTATTAGGCTGTTAACCCCTCTTCCCTCCGCCCTCGCTCTCGTCCCTTCCTATAAAAAGATAAAGGCTGCTCCATTACGGGGCAGCCTTTGGTTTTGGTCAGCAGTGTATGTTGATAGTAGCTTATTTAAACTCTACTATTTTGGTAACAGTTACTTGGTTTACCATGTAAACCTTTTTGCCAGGTATAAGGTTGGTGCGCACATCCCAAGTGTAAGGGGTAACCTGTATCATGCCATACTGCGAGGCTGAAAGACCGTTAAGGTCGCTAGCTGTAAACGTGGCAGAGTTTTGCCAGCCAGCAAGGCGCTTTTCGGCATAGCTGTTGTTAGTAGCCAATATTACAAGTACCGAGTCGGCACCACTTACCGAGGTAAAGCTTACGGTGTAGCCATCTGCAAGTGTTACATCGTTGGTGCTGTTAAGGGTAGGTGTGCTAGGAAACTGGTTGAATGAAGCTGTAAATGCAGGTACATTAGTGCTTCCACTTACGTTCCAGCTCGATCCGTTGTTAAACTCTATACCTGTAACATCGGCTTGGCTTGGTTGGAATACATATGAGTTGCCAGTTTGCTTTGTTAACCCCTTTGTATTGCAACTTACGGTACCAGCATCTTGGTATTCACTGCTGCCCGCCGAAACGTTGAATGCTGCAACGGCAGTACCTAGTTCAATATCTATAGGGCCAATAGGTGTGCTTTGGCTGGTTACAGTTTTTACGCCAGCTAGCAAACCCCAAGCATCGCTATAGTTAAATGTTTGTGTTGGGCTTACAGCCGAAGGCTGTTGCGGTGTATTGTCCTCATCTTTTTTGCAGCCGCTTAGTACTGCAAGCATAGCTACAGGTAGTAGCATTTTGGTAAACATTCTTTTCATTTCACGTTTCTTTTTGGTTACTGGTGCAATGTTCGTTACAAAGTGGCAAACGCACTTTCCAGAAATCGGCAAATTCTTACTTATGCAGGCTTTGCATGAAGTAACTTTAAAAAAAGTGAACTTTTCTAGTATTCATTATCAATAAGTTATGGGGGTGTGTTGCACTTTTTGTAGGCAAATATTTGGCGAAATGGGTTTAAAGGCTACTTTTGCGCTCCGTTTTTGTAAAAACTGAAACAGAGAATTTAAAAACTATAATTAAGATGAAATCACGCAGCTATAGCACCAAAACAGTTACCCCGGCGGACATAAAGCGCGAGTGGTATATTGTAGATGCAGAAGGCCTAACACTTGGCCGTATGGTTAGTAAAATAGCGTCGGTATTGAGCGGTAAGCACAAAGCCACCTATACTCCTAACAACGACAACGGCGACTTCGTAATCGTTATCAACTCGGCAAAAGTACGTATGACCGGTAAAAAAATGACCGACCGCGTACTAGTACGTTACACTGGTTACCCAGGTGGCCAGCGCAAAGCAGCTCCGAAGGAGATAATAGAAAAGAACGCCAACCACTTGATAGAGCACGCCGTAAAAGGTATGTTGCCTAAAAGCACACTTGGTGCCCAAATGTTCCGCAAGCTATTTGTATACGAAGGTGCCGAGCACCCTCACACTGCACAAAAGCCACAGGAGCTTGTAACTGAACAACTAAATTCAAAAAACTAAATCCCACTATAAACAATGGATATTAAAGTAGGAAGAAGGAAGGCCTCGGTAGCTCGTGCTTTTATAAAAGCAGGAACTGGCGAAATAACCATCAACGGTAAACCTTACACAAGCTATTTCGGTTTGGCATATCTACAGAACAAAGTAGAGAACCCATTGAAACTATCTGACAGCGCCGATAAATTCGACGTAGAAGTAAACGTTTTTGGTGGTGGTATGAAAGGCCAAGCCGATGCAATAGCAATGGCAATAGCAAGGGCACTAGTAGCCGATAACGAAGAAAAGAGACCAGCACTTAAGAAAGCTAAACTTATGCGTCGCGATGCACGTGTGGTTGAGCGTAAGAAGACAGGTCTTCGTAAAGCACGTAAGAGAGAGCAGTACTCTAAGCGTTAATCGTATTGGTATCACAATAATTATAATCAAAAAGAAATGGAAAGACTTGATCATAAAACCCTTCTGGAAGCGCAGGTTCACTTTGGGCACTTAAAGAAGAAATGGAACCCGAAAATGTTGCCATACATATTCGGCGAAAAGAAGAATATACATATCATTGACCTTAACCGTACTGCAGATAAGCTTGATGAAGCTGCTGCTGCAGCTAAGCAAATAGCTAAAAGCGGTAGGAAAATACTTTTCGTAGCTACTAAAAAGCAAGCTAAAGAAGTAGTGAAAGATGCGGCTAAGCGCGTTAACATGCCTTTCGTTACTGAAAGGTGGTTAGGTGGTATGCTTACTAACTTTACTACTATCCGTAAAAGTATCAAGAAGATGCAGAACATCGAAAAGATGCTAGGCGACGGTACTTTGGAAAGCGTAACCAAGAAAGAGAAGCTAGTACTTACCCGCGAGAAAGAAAAGATGGAGAAAGTACTAGGTGGTGTAGCCAACATGAACCGTGTACCAGCTGCATTGTTCCTAGTTGATATTATGCACGAGCACATCGCGCTTAAAGAAGCTCACCGCTTAAGCATAAACACTTTTGGTATAGTTGATACCAATAGCGACCCTACTAAAGTAGACTTCGCTATACCTGGTAACGACGATGCTGCAAAATCGATAGCACTACTTACCAACTATATAGCTGATGCTATAGCAGAAGGTTTGGCTGAGCGCTCGGCTAACAGCGAAGGTGTTGATGAGTCTGACGATGATTTGAACGATAACAATCGTTTCGATGACGGCGATGATGACAACACAGGCGGTACTGGCGAAAAAGACAAAGAAAAAGGTCGTACTGGTGCACGTAAGCGTACTGGTGGTGGCAACGCAGGTGGTGGCCGTGGCAAAACTACAGGCAGCCGTCCGGGCGGTGGCTTCGGTGGACCGAAGAAGTCGTAATCAGAATATAAGCTGAATAAAAAGCAGATATGAGATGTTAGGCTTGTTCAAGTCGCGCATCTCATTTCTGTTTAAGGGAAACAAGAGGGATTAATAAAACAAAAACAATAAAAACACAATAATATCATGGCAGTTACAGCAGCTCAAGTAAACGAATTGCGCAACCTTACAGGCGCAGGCTTAATGGATTGTAAAAAGGCATTGACCGAAGCTAACGGCGATGTACAAGCAGCTATAGATTACCTACGCAAAAAAGGTGCTAAGGTAGCTGAGCTTCGCGCAGGCCGTGCCGCAGCTGAAGGTGTGGTAATAGCTAAAACATCTGACGATAACAAAACAGGTGTTGCAGTATATATATCTTGCGAAACCGACTTCGTAGCTAAAAACGAAGAGTTTGTAAAACTAGCTACTTCAATAGCCGATGCAGCTTTGGCAGCAGGTGCTAAAACCAGCGAAGAAGTATTGAACCTAACTGTAAACGGTACCCTAGTTAGCGGTTTGCTACAGGAGAAAGTTTCAGCTATAGGCGAACTTATAACAGTATCGGGCTACGGTAGCCTAAGTGGCGATAGCGTAGTAGCTTACAACCACATGGGTAACAAAATAGGTGTACTTGTAGCAATGAACAAGCCACTTAACGATGCAGTAGGCGCTATAGGCCGCGATGTAGCTATGCAAATAGCTGCTATGAACCCAATAGCTGTAGATGCTAGCGGCGTACCAGCTGAAGTACTAGAAAGGGAAAAAGCAGTAGCACGCGAAAAAGCGATAGCTGCAGGCAAGCCTGAAAACATACTTGAGAAAATAACTGAAGGTGCTGCCAACAGCTATGTAAAAGAGAACACATTGTTGACTCAGCCTTTCGTAAAAGACGGTAGCAAAACAGTAGCACAAGTACTAGGTGCTGCTGAAAGCGGCCTTACCGTTACTAACTTTGTACGTATAGAAAAAGGTGCAGCTAAGTAATTAGCGCCCCACGCATAAAATCAAGAAGCGGCTTCCTACACAGGGAGCCGCTTTTGTTTTTATATATCTGATGAAAATCATGCAATAAGTAAGCTGTGTTTTAGGGAGTTTGGCAACGGAAATAGCCCAAAAACCGTCTTGTTAACATAGCTTACGAATAACATGATAACTGGGTGATTGTAGCTTAATGTTTTTTACCTTTATTCGCACCCCGGTTTAATAAAAGGTTGATGAAGAAAATATATTTTCTATTGCTTGCGGTAACATGCGCTGTACAGGCACAGGCGCAATTAATTATTAATGAGGTATCGCAAGGTGCCAATGCCGAAGAATATGTGGAGCTATTGGTTACTGGCACGCCTACCTGCGGTAGCAACACGGTTGACCTTCGCGGTTGGATAATTGACGATAACAATGGTTGGCATGCTACAGGCTCAGGTATGGGTATAGCAGCAGGGCACGTTCGCTTTGCCAATATAGCCCAGTGGTCTGCCGTTAAAATAGGCTCGATAATATTGATATATAACGATGCCGAAATGGGCGCCGCGGTATCGGCCCTTATACCCGATGTAAGCGATGCCAATGCCGATTGCAGATACATCGTTCCTGTTTCATCGAACGTATTGGAGAAGAATAACACCCAGCCTTCTGTATCAACCACATCATATACTAGCCCAGTGCCTACCTACACTACTACTGGTACTTGGACCCCACTAGGCATGGCTAACGGCGGCGATGCTTTCCATACCGTTTCGCCGGCTAACTATGCAGTGCCTTACCACGCCATAGGTTGGGGTAGCAATAGCGCCCAAACCAACGTGTACTACAGCAATGCACAAGGCCAGCGTAACATATATATGGCTAACATCAATAACAATAACCCTTTCGACGCTACCAACTATATAAACGGCAACACACCTGCCGATGAAACCCCAGGTGCACCTAACAACCCTGCCAATGCTGCATGGATAGCCAGCTTGAACAATAACTGCCAGCCTGTGGCTGCATCTATAGTGCGCGATACCGTAGCTAGGCCGCTTTGCCAAGGCGATACCGTGAACGTAAACAACACCGTAATAAGCACTGCGGGTTATTACAATGATACTATAGCGGCTGTAGGCCCTGCCTGCGATACCATACGCACATTTAACGTTACGGTTAGTCCGCTTAATACTAAGTCGGTACCCGTGGCACTATGCCAAGGCGAAAGCACGGTTATCAATGGCCAAACCATTACTACTGCGGGTAATTATCTAGATACCATACCTAGCACTACGGCTAGCTGCGATACTGTAGTTACTTACAATGTAACCATAACCCCGCGCCCTAGCACTACGCGCAACATTGCGCTGTGCCCAGGCCAAAGCGTAGTTATAAACGGCCAAACAGTTAGCACGGCAGGTACTTATATTGATACAGTAGCTGCGGCTATAGGTTGCGATACAGTACGTGCCAATAACGTAACTGTAAACCCTTACAACACGCGCACCGCACCTACCATTACCCTATGCCCGGGCCAAAGCACAGTTATAAACGGACAAACAGTTACCGCGCCTGGTACATATCTAGATACTGTTACTAGCAATAACGGCGGTTGCGATACCGTGGTAACGTATAATGTACAAAGCGGCAACTCTATACCAGTAGCGGTTAGTTCTAACCTATGCCCTGGCGAATTTGTATTGATAAACGGCCAACAGGTTACTGCAGCGGGTACTTATACCGAAACTCGCCCTGCCGCAGGTGGTGGTTGCGATACTACAGTTACTTATACTGTAACTACCAATGGCTATATACAGCCTGCAGCTATTGCGGTTAATAGCTGCCAAGGCCAAAGCGTAACCATAGGGGGCAATACTTATACGGCATCGGGTACAGTGCGCGATACGGTAGGTTCAATCACTACTTGCGATACTATATTTACCTATAACTTGGTGTTCCATGCGCCATCGAATGTAACTTTAAATAGGGCTATATGCCAAGGGGATAGCTTGCTTGCAGGCGGTGCGTACCAAACCACAAGTGGTACCTATGTAGATAATTACACCTCGGTATATGGCTGCGATAGCAACATTACTATAGTACTTGCGGTGGTACAACCAAGCAACGAAAACATAAGTGCAAATGTGTGTGTAGGCAATACATATGGCGGCAGCGTAATAACTAACGATACCACATTTACCGCTACCTATCAAAACATAGGGGGCTGCGATAGCGTGGTTAATTATAACCTTACAGCAATAGCCTTGCCCGTAGTAACCCTTACCGATGATGCAACTATAGACGAGGGCGAAAGCTTAACCTTGAGCGCTACTGGCGGCACCAGTTACGCATGGAGCAGCGGCCAGAATACCGCCGACATAACCGTGGCACCTACAGTTACTACCCTATACATAGTAACTGTAAGCAATACCGATGGTTGTAGCGTGGTAGATAGTACCAACGTAACGGTAATACCTACCCCAGAAGTAGATGTGAAAATACCTACGGCATTTAGCCCGAACGGCGATGGCAAAAACGATTTCTTCGATGTGTTGAACCGTTTCCAAGTGCAGGTAGATGAGTTCCGTATATACAACCGCTGGGGCGAGCTGGTGTACAACAACCCCGATGGCGAGTGGGACGGCAGGTTCCGTAACACGGAGCAGCCAATAGGCGTGTACGTGTACTACCTAAAGGTAACTTACCTTAAGAGTGGTAAGCAAGATGCACTAAGCGGCAACGTAACCCTATTGCGATAGTGTTATTTTAACAACTAAGTTTATTGCATATCAAGTTTAAAACCTAAACTTGTAGGTAGAACGTAATGCATACATGCCACGCTACTTTATAGCCATTCTTTTTGCCCTTTCAGTAAACATTGCTTCGGCCAACGTGCTGGGCAATTGGGTAAATGCATTACTATCGGTAGAATACCAAACAGGTATTAATTTCAATAGTGCCGATACCGAGGTAGCCTTGCTTACCGACCACTACTGTGGCGAAGACGAAGGCCCAGGCAATGGTATAAATAAATTCATAGTTGATGATGTAGTAGCTAACGAGTTGTTTTTTGCATACTCGTTTACTGCATTAAGTACCGACTACCCTTTAACCGATGCACATTACCAGCCCCTATCGGCTGCTCCGCCCTTGCATGTGCGCATCAGTACATTTTTAATTTAGAAACTTATTGCAGGCTACATGTACTTAAGCTATGTGCTTAGGTGCAGGTTTTATTGCTATGTGTATTGGCATATAGCTATAGCCAAAACTTTGTGAATAATGCCTTCACTCATTTAGCAGGTTACGCTCGTAGCGTAGCCTGCAATTTTTGGCAGTAAAACTTTTTTCGGTTGGTAACGCGGGCAAGTAGCTAGCAATAGCGGCTTTGCCCGCTACTATATTTAGGCCTATTTGCCTATGCTTAGGTTAGGGTTGAAAGCTGGCTTAGGCGGAAACACCAATGGCGTGTTGTACAGGGCTAGTTCCAACTTGCTGAAGGCTGCTAGGTTGTTGGGGCGGTTTACGCTGCGCAGTATATTGTCTTTATCGCGCTGCGTAAGGTGAAAGCTCATGGCTGCCTTTTCTTCCTGCTTATCGGTAGTATATTCAAACAGTATAAACTTCAGTTTGCCTTTTAGCTCCTCATCCATATCATCAAGGCGATGGTCGGTTAGAAAGTCCTGCATGTTCTCCATGTTGTTATACACCGTGCCCAGTGGGTCGGCAAACTTGCTGAAAAGGGTTTTTTGTGTGGCCTCTTCCGGTTCATCTATTTTCTCTGCATCGCGTATTTGTATTATTACTACGCCACCCGTATTCTCGTTTATCCATTCGTTGAATGTTTTAAGAAAGCGCAGCGTTGTTTCTATACCAAAGTTATCTAGCGCGCCGCCATCCATTACATAGGTAGGCGGGTTGCTTGGCAGTACAGGGTTAGGCAGTATAAAGGGGAAGGTGGCATCCATACGCACTGCCGAGGTTATCAATAGGTTTTTGCCATCTTGTTTTTCAAAGAATTTGCAAAAATCTACAGCGTCTATCTCCAAGTTGTTATCAAGCGCATGCTTGCCATTTGGCCGCATAAGGAACGATACTGGGTGCGGTGTAATGTAGTAGCGGCGGCTATCGTTCATTATGGCTGTGTGGTGCACTAGTAGCGGTATTTTGGCGGTGTACTCATCTTGCTGATAATCGCTTATAGTTTTGCCAAAAGGCATTTCCATGTTTTCGCACAGCGTTTTCTCCAGCATGTATCCGCGGTCTTTAAAGTATTCATAGTTGCCTACTTTAAATTTGTGGTAAGGCAGCAATGCATCGTTGCTAAGTATAGATAGGGCTACGGGGTTCAGTACATCTTTTGATATGTTCAGCGCATGCTGCCTATCGTACATGTTTATGTCGCGGCCGTTTTTCTTTTTTAGAAACAGTTCGCGCAGCTGTGTTACGCCTATCATGCCACCACTAGCGCCGCTTATCATAAATGTTTTGTCAAGCAATTGCCCTTTGCTCATGCTATCGCAGTGCTGCAATATGGTAGTTACAAACATAGCCGAGCGCAAGCCACCACCGCTACAGTTTATAAAGTACATCACGGGCTTTTCGTTCGGCCTGCGCGGGTCGGTGTTTTTAGCCTTCCAGTTCTCCAGTATGTTTATAAAGTATTTCTTGTCGTTCGCTATGTTCGAGTCGCTAGCCAAGCTGCGCATGGTTTCAAGCGTGTAGGGCGCTTGTATGGTATCGTAGTTTATGCCATACACGCGGCTTTGGTAGCCCATTAGGTCGTACTTGGTAAGCTGGTTAGCTATCAATACAAATATTATAATGGCTGCCGTGCCCCAGCCGCCGGTCCAGTATAGGAACAGGCCAAATAGCGACATCAATATGCTTAAAAATAGAAATGCGCTAGCCGCAATAGGTATCTGAAAAATGGGGTTCTCTAAAAAGAAACCAATGGCTACCAAAAAGCCAAGCGCCACTATAAATGCAAGAAAGGCATTGAGGTGGTGGCGGCGGAACACCAGTTGGTGTAGCTTAGGGTCGTAGTGTTCTACAGTACGAGTGTGCATTACGTTCAGCCTATTGCTT
Source organism: Bacteroidota bacterium (assembly GCA_018267435.1). Classification (GTDB taxonomy): domain Bacteria; phylum Bacteroidota; class Bacteroidia; order Chitinophagales; family LD1; genus Bog-950. The sequence continues at coordinate 9,950 of JAFDYM010000205.1, forward strand.
ATGTAGTAATCTACCCTGTTTACGTTAGCTGGTTCAAACCTATCATCGAAGCTTACCCTGCGCATAGGCTTGCGGCGCTTCTTCATGTTTTCTTTGTTAGCCTCTATGTAGCTGCCTGTGTTGGTGTTTATTAAGCCAAAGTACACACCTGTAAGCAGCAGTACCAATATAAAGCCTGCGGCAAAGCCCAATACATCAAGTGTAAGGTCGCCTGCTGTTTGGTACTCATATAGTGTTTGGTGGTGAATGATGGCTATGAAGTACGAAACGATAAATAGCAGGGGGATGATAGAGTTATTGATAAAGAACATGGCAAGCGGGTACTGCAAGCTGGCCATAAACGGAAAGCGGTAGCTGTTGAGGATGTAGATGACCAAGTTCCAACACACATACATGGCACCAAAGCCTATGCCCACTATAGCAAAGCTTAGGTAGCCTACCTTGCCTAAATACTCAGGGTCGAGAAACACCGATGGCATACCCACGCCCACACCAAACTTGCCAATAATGATAATGGTGAGGAATACCCAGAAAAAAAGCAACAATTGAAAACGCCTTAGCGACAGCAATAACAGCTGAATAGGGAAGGAGTAATAAATGTCTTTTAGCAGGGTAAGCATGGGTGTATAAGCAACAGCAAGTTAATATAATGCTATGGCTTGCCAAGTAAAAGCTGAATACAAATCAACCGTTTACGCTTGGTTGTTTGGTATTATATACAAGCACAGAGGCTTTTTGAAATACCTATTGACAAGCCCCTAGGCCCACGTTATATTAATCTTAAGCAGCTTGTGTAGGTTCATACGTATTTATACGCATTCTTACTAAATGTACGTTATAACGCTTTTTAGATTGCCCAAAATTTTTTTATTTAGATAGCGAAACAAACCCCTTGACTAACGAAACACCTCTACACCCACTATGCGTCAACTCAAAATTACGAAGAGCATCACCAATCGTGAGAGCGCTTCACTAGAAAAGTATTTGCAGGAGATTGGAAAAGTTGATTTGATTACGGCAGAAGAAGAAGTACAATTA
>JAFDYM010000206.1 GCA_018267435.1 Bacteroidota bacterium
CACATAGAGCGAATCTACTGGCTGAAACCAAAGCCAATTAGGCCGCAAATCGCCAGGTGTATAGCCCATACAACGCAGTGCTATTTCTATAGCTACGCAAGCTACTAGTATAAATGAAACTTGAAAGAGGGTGCGCTTAGAAGTTGAACTCATGCGTCAAACCGTTCTTTTTGCCTATGCGCACTATGTGGTCCCATATATCCCAACCTTTCTTGCCATAGTTGTGATACACATGCACTAGGGCAGGCTTTATCTTCATCTTCAGCGCATCATCGCTAAAGCTGCCTTCGTCATCCATCATCAACCTATGGTTGTTATAGTCGGCAATAAAATTGAATTTTTTCGATAATGTAGGGTTGTCTTGCAGACCAAACTCCCACACCGTAGCTATAAGCGTACCTTGGTCGCGGGTGGTCCATTGTGGCAGGGTAAATATGTGCATGGTTTTATCGAACCACGCATTCAAAAAATCGGCACTGCTATCATCAAACAAAAACACACCTCCATTCCAGTGCTGGAAGTTTTTGTCCTTCACTTCTATTCCAAAAGTATTTTTTATGTACTCTGGTAAGTGGTGGCACTCTAGGTCATATACATCCCTTCCATCGGGTCCGTACCACTTGCGCTTTACGTAGCTCCAGCGCCAGTGCGATACCTTCTCTATATCCTTCACCATGCTTTCGGCAGGCGTTATAATTATACGCCCATCGGCATCGTGCCATACCTTCTTTTTCCTATCGTAGAAAGTATCATCATCTAGCTTAAACTTATCGATGGTGGCAAGAAAGCGGATAGAGAGCCACAGATAAGCCAACTTATCTTGCTTCATTACCTCGAACTTGCGTATAAGCGCCATCTTCTTCTGCTCCATTACAGGGTCTTTCTCCTTGCGGGCAGGGTCGTACTGCGCCATTAGTACTTCTAGTTCGGCTATATCCTTTTTGTTATTAGCTAGGCAATTACACTTCACTGCACTTGGGCTAAATTTTGGCATCTTACAATGGTCGGGCGCAAAGGTTATAGGGCCCACTTTGTGGTTGAACACATCATCGCACTCGCTGTTCAGCGCTATTATATCAGTATCCAGATAGCAATAGTTATAGCCCGCAGGTACAAACTTGTTCAAGCCCACCTTTAGGTAAATGCTGGCTTGATGGTGATTGAAATGCGTAGGTGTATCTACCTGTATCACATTATCGTGCTGTACGGGCACTTCGTTGCGCGCGGCATCGGTTACCACTATTATTTCGTTGGCCGAAAACTTCTTTAAAAACTGTAGCGAATAGTGCAGGGTTTCGATATGCTCGCGCCCGCCACACACCACAAAAACAAACTTATTAGCACTCATCGCTGCTGTAAAAGGTATTGGTTTAGGTAGGCTACGAAAATAAGATAATTGCGCAAACTGAGCCCTACTGCTGCGTGGCTTCTACTTGCAGGCTAAGCTTGCCATTGCCGTGCAGCGGTACTACCTTAAAACCCGAACCATTGGCTAGCACTTTCTCCGAGAATAAAATCGAGTTATCCAATACAAACTTCGCACTATTAGCGTTACTGGTTTCAGCTATAAATTTTAGATAATAATTGAACACTAGCGCCTCCCCATTTTCATCTATAGGCACAAAGGTTACATTTTTGCTACCACCACCTATCATGCCCTTAAACACCCAAGTAGCACTGTCGCACGAGTAATAAACCGCCATAGTACCACTATTACTTGCGGTATCCTTTACCTCCACTTGTGCAATAGCATACGGCGAGTGCTCGCTGTAGATATAACTATTGCCTTTTGCATTTATCACGCGCATCAAATTGGCTCTTCGGCGTGTATCTATTACAGCATACTTATCAAGCATACGGCGCAGCACATGCGTACCTATCTGCCTTTCCGAATGTACTGTTAATGCATCACCAGGGTTCAAAGTCAACCGGTTAACATAATTCAACTCTACCTGCCCAAACCACTCATTTACATGGTTATTCTCAGTAGTTCCATAAACACGCTTCAGCACCCTTGGCGCTATCCATTCCCGTATCAGCGCACAGTGCTTTTTATCCAACTTTATAATATCAATATGCTTACCTATGTATGCTACGCTTTGTGGCACATCATTTAAGTTAAAGCTTGTACCCCAGTCGGCATCATACATGTGCCAATCCTCATCATAATACACTTCGCACACCACATGGCCACCTAAGTGCCATACCCTTGAGGGCATACCTGCTAGCATAAACAATTTCGACAATGCTGTGTTTCTATCATCGCACAAACCACTTTGAAAGGAGTTAACCAAGCGTAAGGGATCGTGCGGCAGGCGCTCATGCATAGCAGATTTACTATGGTCGGTATATTTATATAGAAATGCCAACAACTTATCTGCTTTCTCCTTATCCGTATCGGCAGAATCGATGATGCTGTTTATCAAACTGGCATAGCTAGCAAAGTCATACTCAGCGGGGCTGATGTAGAAAGTAACTGTGCTATCGGAACCGTTGGCAACTGCAACATCTAAACGGAGTATACTGTCAATTAAAGCTAATGGCACATAAACTGTAGAATCGAAAGAAGGCCTAGATATATAGGACTTAGAAACATCCTTACTGGTACAGGCAGATAAGCCAAGCGCTGCAAATAATATGTACCACAAGCTACGCATTGATGGCGCTATTGCTGGCTATGTATTGCTTATACCATTCCACCATTTCCTTCACCCCTTCGCTTATATCTGTATTGGGTTGAAAGCCGAGATAGCTGTACAACTTCTCGGTGCTGGCGTTTGTTACAGGCATATCGCCAGGCTGTATTGGTTGATGGTCAACTATGGCTTGCTTGCCCATAGCTTTCTCTATAGCTTGTAGAAATTCGATGGTGTATATCGGGTTGTGGTTGCCCACATTGAATACTTCATTACTAATGCGTTCGCCTTGCTTCATCTTCTCTAGCAATAGTGTAATCGCCTTCACCACATCTTGCACATTGGTAAAGTCGCGCACCATTTTCCCTTCATTGAATAACTGCAAAGGCTTGCCTTCGTGTATCGCCTTCATAAAAATCATGGCAGCCATATCGGGCCTGGTCCACGGGCCATATACAGTAAAGAAGCGTAAGCCTACCATATTGAAATCGTAAAGGTGCGTATATACATCCGCTAATAGTTCGTTCGCTTTCTTGCTAGTGGCATAAACCGACATCTGCTTATCCGTTCGCTGTGCTTCGCTGTAAGGCACTTCCTCATTCAAACCATACACTGATGAACTGCTGGCGTAAATGATATTGGTAACGCTGTGCTTCTTGGCACACTCCAAAAGGTTTGTAAAACCCTTTACATTAGCATCTATGTATGCTTGTGGGTGGTTCAACGATTGGCGCACCCCTGTAAGCGCGGCAAGGTTAATAATACATGAGAATTGGTGTACCGAGAACACTTCTTCCAATGCCTGCATATCGCACAAATCGGCTCGGTAAAATGTAACGCCATTGGCTTGGGCAGAAGTGAATGTTTCAGGATTCTCTACGCCCAAATTCTGCGCGCGCTGCAATTTGATATCGTAGTTAGATAGCTTCGAAAAATTATCGAAAGCCACTATCTTGTATTTATCCCTTAAAGCCTTTACAAGGCTATAGCCAATAAACCCGGCAAAGCCTGTAATCAATATCTTTTGCATTGGGCTTAAAAATAATGGAATAGTTTAAATAATTGGTTTCACGCAAAGGGCGCTAAGTGAAAACGCAAAGAACAGCAGAGAAATACAAATATTTCACCTCAGATAATCACAGATTTAAGATCAATCTCATTGCATTATTCTGCGGGTTTCTGCGAAATCAGCGGGAGAATATATTTGAGACTCTAACACCACTTTCTGTACCACAGTTCCATTACACTTACTTTCCATAGGCGCCAATGGTCTTTATTGGCAAGTAATTGCTGTACGTATTCTCCATTTATGATTTTATCGGCCACTAACTTACTATCGACCAAGCGACGCTCGTACCAGGCCATGTTCATATAGTACTTATCGGGCCCTACAAAGCCTTGCTTGCGGCGGTCAAGTATCTCCTTGGGTAGGTGGTTCTTTATATTCTGGTATAGCAGGTGCTTGGTTTCATCTTTACGGTAGTATACATCCGGGCTTAGGCCGAACACAAACTCCACTATTTCATGATCGAGAAACGGCACGCGCACTTCTAGCGAGTTTGCCATAGCCGCCCTATCTACCTTACCCAATATCTGCTCACCCATAAAGTGCTTAAAGTCCATTACCTGCATAGCCTTCAGTTCAGGTATATCGGTACGGAAGTGTGATTGATAATACCAGTCAACATTGTGGTTAATATGTTGGTGCAAGTCGGGGTGCAATAGCTTGCGCAGCTCCGCACCATCAAACCTACCCATGGCCATAGCCATAGCGTAGTAGCCATGTATGTATGGTGTGTTCTCGCCTTTTACAAGGCGCTTTAGCTTCTCTAAAAAGCCTACCTTTTCGGGTGCATAATCTTTCTGCCATTGGTAGCCCACCAACATTTCATCGCTACCCTCCCCGCTCATTACGGTCTTCACTTTTTTAGCAGCCTCCTGACTTACCAAGTAGGTAGGAATTATCGATATATCACCGTTCGGTTCATCGTACACCCACACTAGGTGGTCAAGCAAATCCAAGGACTGGCTTTCCAATATCAAAGCATGGTGATTAGTGCCGTATTGCTTAGCCACCATCTCGGCAAACAAGTGCTCGCTCACGTCCCAATTCTCGAAGCCTATAGCAAAGGTATCGGGCGTGTAGCCAAAGCGGCTCATGTAGTATACCAGTGCCGAGCTATCGTAGCCGCCACTTAGAAATGAGCCCACTGGCACATCGGCACGTGCATGTATTTTTATAGAATTGAACAGCAGTTCATCAAACTTCTCTATGGCTTCCTTATCGGGTATTATCTTTTCATCGAAGGGTATATCCCAATACTGTTTTATACTCAACTCACCATTTGCTTTTAGCAGCATGTAGTGCGCCGCAGGCAACTTCTTTACTTCTTGCCATATACTTTTCGGGCTTGGTACATAGCGGTACACAAAGTAGTCGGCAAACGATGTAAAATCTAGCGTGGTAGTTACGTCTTTATTCGCCTTTATCGCTTTTATTTCCGAACCAAAAACAAAGCTGCCGCCCTCGTAGTAATAGTACAGCGGCTTTATGCCGAACCTATCGCGCGCAGCAAATAGCTCCTTCTTCTTTTCATCCCATATAGCAAAGGCAAACATGCCCTTCAACCTATTCAGCATACCTGCGCCCCATTGTTCGTAGCCGTGCAGCAGCACCTCTGTATCGGTATGCGAATGGAACACATGTCCGTGCCCTTCCAACTCTACGCGCAGTTCAATGTAGTTATATACCTCGCCGTTGTAAGTAACCCACAGCGTGCCATCTTCGTTGGTCATGGGCTGCTTGCCCGCCTCGCTCAAATCTAGAAACGACAACCTACGGTGGCCCAAGCCTACACTTGCATCGGCATTCAAGTATATGCCATGCCCATCGGGCCCGCGGTGCTGTATAGCATCGTTCATAGCATCTATGTTGGCGCTATCTATTTTACCATTATACTTTACCTGCCCTGCTATGCCGCACATTAGTAGTCGTCTTCTGTTTTAAAGTTTTCGCGTATCGTTTTTATATCGCCCCACAGCTTGGTTACAAAGCCCGGAAACAATATCAAGTGCAATATAAGCAAGAATGAAAGCTGTGGCTGCGAAATACAAAGTATAATCAAGAAGAACACCGGCACCCAGCCCTCGTAATAATCATTTAAGAAGTAAAGAAACTTAAACTTCAACTGTCGCTTAGGCAGGTCGCGCAGCTTCCATCCACTGAATTTAAAATAGGTGATAATAAAGAACAGCAGGGTCCATACAAAAAAAGGAGGGTTATAATACCCCATAAACAAGGCAAGTGCAAGCGTAAAAAACACCTCGAACGGCAACAGGTTATTTATAAAAAGCAGAGTAGGATATGCACCATTCCTTACTACAAATGTTTGCGTGCCTGCACGTTTATCGTTACTCCTATCATCTAATTGATGTAGTAGTATATTTCTTATCCCTTTCAGAGATGTACATATTGCAATAACACAAAAAAACACAATGGCATTGTCCTCCGTATACCAAAAACCAAATGCCAATAGTGTAATAAGTACAGGGTTAACATGCCCGTAAAATGCATCCACAACAACGCCCACCAATCCTCTATTCTTTAATCTGAACGGAGGCATACTGTAAAGAACCAAAGCAAGAATTTGCATAGCGAACAAAAAGATAGAACCTATTCCTCTTTCTATCAACACCCAGCTTACTATTCCCACAGCCAAAGGTATTACTACAAGCAGTAATCTTACTGGTAAAGTTAACTCGCCTAGCACATTTCTCTTTCCGGCCTTCGCATCACTTTCCACATCGCACAAATCATTAAACAAATAGCCAAATACAGAGATACAGATAAGAGACACAAAAAAACCAAGCACCAAAAACCAGTGCTCTTTTACATGTCGCATTTCAGGGTATAAAAAACACATATACATCCAGCCCAGCACCTGCGGCACTACGGCATTCCACCAGGTATTGGTGCGGAATAGCTTAAGCATGGCTGCCCTCCTGTTTTGCGCGTATCAACTTAGTAGCAGCCTCGGCAAATACTGCCGCCGTATACTGCGGCGAACCGGAAAGGAAGTTCCTATCGCGGCTACAGAAGTAAGGCATGGGCTGCCATTTATCAGGGTACATCTCACTGCTAGCAACTGAATCGACCAATGCGTTTGCAAGTGCTATGTCTGCTTTAAAATCAAGTAGCACATTGGCTGCCATGCTGCGCCATAGTTCACTTACATTGCCTATACCATTTTCAAAGCGCTTTTGTATGCGCCATATTATCGTCTCATTCAATACTGCAAAGGCAGGCACTGAGTGTTTGTACGCGCGCGCTATATGGTAGTACACCACCAGTTCATCTTCATAAAACTTCATATTGAAGTTATGCCGTAGCACTTCTTCGATGATTGCATCTACACATCGCTGTGTACCCTTGTTTTCTGTTAGATATAACAAAGCATTGGCAGCCACACCAGGCTCAGTATCGCTATAGTAGTAATGCTTTAAATAGCGTGTAGGGAAGCCCTGCAAACAGCCTAAGGTAAAACTTGCGGCAGCCTTCGGGTTAGTAAACCACATACCCGCTGTAGGTTGTAGCCAAGTGAACAAATAGCCCTTGCTATTAGTGCAAGCCAGCAACGCCTTTTTGTTATCTATCGACTTGCCACATTGTTGTAATATGTATGATGAAACAGCCGTATCGTCAATATCTAGCGGTACAGGGTGCTGCAAGCTATCCTTCGGCCAAAAGCGCACATAGCCGCCGTACTCGGTGCTATTTTGCAAATATTTACAGCCGTGCTCTAGCACAGGTTCCAATCGCGCATCGTTTAACTCCAACAAACAATACAGCAAATTAGCTGTTACAAAGGGCGATGAGTCGGGCAGCAACGTCCAGCCATCTTGCGGCTTCCACACAGGGAAGTACTCATAGGTAGGAAAGCCACCATTGGGCTGCTGGCTACCGATGATGTAATCCAATATAGAATCTATGTGATAGGGCTGCATTGTGCCGCAATATACCAAAAGCTATGGTGCGTTTTTATAGCCCCAAGCAAATGGCACCACCAAAGATGTTTGGCTACCATTATACAGTGTGGTATTCGGAAAGTTCCTGTTTCTACCTACCGAAAACTGCAGGATACTTTTGTGCCTTTCCAGTAGCTGCTCGCCGCCTTTAAGCACAAACACGCTTAACAGATAGGTACCATGGCTAAACAAGTCTGCAGGTATGGTGCATAGCACCGTGTGCTCGCCTTGCTTTATCTCCAACCTGCCGTTGCTACCTATATCAGTACCGGTTGATAACAATGCGTTGCCCCTAATATCGGTAATACGTAAAGCAAAACTTAGGTCTGGTCCAACTGTATTGCTTATACTTAAGCTTACATCAATAGGCGTATCGCCATACATTTCAGCCTCACCATTTTGCGCAATGCTTACCCGCTGTATTATACTGCCTTGGGTAGGGTTATCGAAGCTAGCTTCGTTATATATCTGCTTCAGCGAAACGTGGTTATCAACCGTAGCATCTAGGTAAGCCTGTAGCACCTCTGTACCGCCTGCTGCCTTTACTTTACCGCCTTCTATTTCTACTACTTTATCGCACAGGTTTACAATATCGCGCGGGTTGTGTGTTACTATTATAATAGAGCGCTTCCTTTCTATCATGCGCTTTATGTGTTCCATTACCGTTAGCTGAAAATCGGCATCGCCCACACCTAGCACTTCATCAAATATCATAATGTCGGCATCTAGCCCTATTACAAGCGAAAACGCCAAACGCACATACATACCCGAGCTATAGTTCTTCACCGGTTCATAGGCAAACTTGCCTATACCGCTTATACGCACTATCTCCTCTACTTTAGCTTGCATAGCCTTACGGTTTATGCCATATAGCTGCCCCACCATTAGTATATTCTCTACACCCGATAGTTCAGGGTGAAAGCCAGCCCCTACATCCAGTATCGATACAGGCCTACCGTAAAAATTTATCTCGCCCTTATCGGGCAGTGTAATACCGCTAAGTATTTTCAATAGGGTAGATTTGCCCGCACCGTTCTTACCAATAATGCCTAACACTTCGCCCTTACTTAGCTCGAAGGAAATATCTTGAAGGGCGTGAAAGGTTTTATCGGGCTGTCGGCTTCCAAATATACCTGTTAGTACCTCCTTCAAATTAGTGCGCAAAGCCTCGCTCAAAAGAAACCCTTTCGAAACGTTCTTTACCTCTAACACTACATCTTGCTGCTGCATACTACAAGTAATCGGCTATATATTTTTCGTTCTTTATAAAATATTTCAAGCCCGCTATAAACACTATAAATGCCAACACAAACGATACTGCACACTGTGCTACATCAACCTGTCCGTTAATAAATATCCACCTATACAGGGCTATAACGTTGGCTACAGGGTGTAAGTAATATACCCAATTGTACTGCTGCGGTATAAGCGTAGTAGGGTAAAACACTGGTGTAAACCATATACCGAAGCCTATTAGATAAGGAACGATATGATGAAAATCTCTAAACCGAATGGTAAGTGCGCTTAACCATATACCTATAGATAATGCTACTATACTGCTAATGATAAATACGAATGGCAAAAAGATAATCTTCCACGAAATGCCATAGCCTGTAGCTAGCAACAGCACTAGCAACAATGCTAGGTATATACCAAACTCTATTAAGCCTGCCAGCATTTTAGATAGTGGCAGTATAAGGCGCGGAAAATGGATTTTGCGGATAAGCTGCTGGTTATTCATAAGCACCGCACCGCTCTGCACCACTAATGCCGAAAAGCCGTGCCAGCCCATAATACCCGTAAACACAAACACGGGGTAAGGGGCATCAACTTCTATATGTATCAAGCGTTGAAAAAAGAAGGTGTAAATAAGCAACCCTGTAAGCGGCTGTACCAGCGACCATAGCAAACCCAAAAAGGTTTGTGCGTATTGTATTTTAAGGTCGCGCAGGGCAAAGGTAAGCGCCAGCACACGGCTTTGCCATACCTCTTGCAGGTAGCTTGCCATAGTAACCTTATTACCTTTTATGCTTTTGTACAATACCCTTTCCACTTACAGTAAATATTCTTTCAAATAAAGTTGATACAACTCTTCGTTTCGCAGCAGTTCTGCCTTGCCTTCAAATATACGTAGCTGTCCACTTACATCGCCCAAATCAATTTCTTTTTTATGCACCTTGGCTACAGCACTGAACAGCCACTTCAACTTGCCCGCATAGTTCTGTTTCATGTATAGGCCATATACTATGCGCTTAAGGCTATAAGGTAGCGGCTGCACTGCACTGTACAACATGTTAGATACTGCCAAGTGCGCCTTCAGTACCTTCTTATCGCGTGTGGCATTTATCTTCTCTTTAGTAAAAGAAAAGGTTTGTTGCATGCCCAGCTCTTTCTCAATAGTAGCAGTAAACGCTGCAGGGTTATCCCTCAGCAGCTCGTAAGGCAGTACAATTACATTAGTAGTGCCGAAGCGCTGCCTATACATACCTACTATACGCGA
>JAFDYM010000207.1 GCA_018267435.1 Bacteroidota bacterium
CATCGCCTACCAGGCCACTGGCTAGCTCACCATGCTCTACGGGTATCAATATATTGCCGTAGGTGTGCAGCATTTCTATGTTATGCTTTACGGCTTTGTGTTTCCACATATCTAGGTCCATAGCTGGGGCGAAAAACACGGGGCACTTGGCCGATAGGTAGGTGGTCAGTAGCATATTGTCGCATAGGCCGTGTGCCATTTTGCCAAGGGTGTTGGCGCTGGCTGGGGCTATTACCATAGCATCGGCCCATAGGCCTAGCTCTACGTGGTTGCTCCAGTCGCCGCCATCGCTGCTTAGGTCGGTAAATACTTTGTTTTTGCTTAGGGTGCTAAGCGTAAGCGGGGTAATAAAAGCTAAAGCCGAAGAAGTGGCTATAACTTTAACCTCTGCTTCGGCCTTTACTAATAGCCGTACCAATATGGCCGACTTATAAGCCGCTATGCTACCGCAAACCCCCAGTACTATTTTCTTTCCCTTCAGATTGCTCATAAACGGCAATTGTTTTGTTTCTTATTCGCCTTTTGCTTCCTCTGAGCGGAAAGCAACTTCGCCACCTAAAAATTCTTTTGTAGCAAGAATGGTTGGGTGAGGCAACTTTTCGTAGAACTTAGATATTTCTATCTGTTCGCGGTTTTCGTGTATTTCTTCCAAGCTATCGGTATGCGAAGCGAAGTCTTCCAACTTGCCATGCAATTCCTCTTTCATTTCGCGGCCTATTTGGTTAGCCCTGCGCGCAATGATATAAATAGACTCATAAGCATTACCGGTTTTACCACCTATCTCTTTCAAGTTTTGGGTTTCCAGTATTGGGCTTATTTGTGTGATTTTGATTTTTTTCAATTTATCCATTGCCTTTCAGTTTTTTTAGCTGCTCTGTACTGTTCTTAAATAGCTTTTCGGCCTCTTTCATGTATTTACTGTTCGGAAAAAGGTCGACAAAGTTATAATAACTTTTGATACTTTGGTTAAGAGTTGCCTCTTTTTGGTTGCTTTTGCGTATCTCGCTAAGCAAGTAGTAGTTCTTAATAATCATGAAATAGCCTTTCTCGGTATGTTTTGCCATTTCAATGTTTTGACGCTCAGTAAGATACGGTGCCTGGCTCTTCGCTTCGGCAAATGCTGTTAAATAATGCCTTTCCTTTTCGTCCATAGGGCTTGTTTCTGCCCACTCAAAGGCACCCTTGGTAGCCAAGTAGTGTGCTGCAATTTCGTATCGGTGTGCTTCTTCTAGGTATTTACTGCTTGGGTATTTGTATTTAAAGTCGTTATAGCTTTTAATTACATAGTTATAGCGCTCCATTTTGCGGCTCGGTATCGAGTTTTCGGCATACTTCATAAAGCCCTTTACTATCATAAAGCTTACTTTTTCAGCTTCCTCAATATCGGGGTAGTCGCGTAGTAGGTTTTCGTAGCTTACGGCAGCAGCTTTATAGTTAGACGTTCGGTAATATAGTTCAGCATTACCTAGGGCTTTCTTCTCAAGCTTGCGGCGCAGTTTTGCTACGGCTTCGTTAGCTTCGGTGGTGTAGTTGCTTACAGGAAACATGTTGAAGAAGTACTGATAAGCCTCAAGTGCTTTGTAAGTATAAGTTTGGTCCAGTTCAGGCTTTGGCGATAAGTTCATGTAGCTTTTGGCATACATAAAAAGGCACTCTTCGGCGCGGGCACTGGTGGTATATTGGTCGTAAAAGTTTTTGAAGTGGTAGCCGGCTATCATAAAGTCGCCTTGCTTGTAGTTGGCCATACAGTACATATAGTAGTACTCTTCTACGCTTTGGCGGCCTTTCAATAAGCCTATCAATTCTTCCAATACAGGTATGGCCTTGAAGTACTCCTTCTTATTATACCAAAAGGTAGCCTTGCTTTTTTTGTATTCAATGTCAGGCGACTTCAACACCTTCTCAGGTGTTTCGCACGAGCTTACGGTTAGCAACATGCCGAATGCCATTGGCACTAACAGTAGGCCCAAATAGCGTTTAAATAAAGAAAGGTGTATCGTCATATTTCCTGAAAAGGCTCGCAAAGATATGTTTTTAGCAATGCTATGAAAGTGAAACTATGCTTAAACGCCGAAAGCCGTATTTATTTTGGAGGATAGGACGAACTTGGTATGAAAAAGATTAACCTAGATAGGTATAAAAAGAAAAAGAGCCGGGCCCCTGACCTCCCGACTCTTTACTAAACTTAAGCACTATGTAAATACTTATACTGATAGGGTTCGAAAAGGTTACAATTCCACAGAATTATTTTTCCCAAGACAGGTAAATAGCATAAAATGAAAGAATTAAAAAGTTTTTTTGGTCTAACTATTTGTAAAAACGAAAAAGCCAATATATTTGCAGTCCCTTTGCGAGAAGGGGGTAAGCAACTACCAAAAAGGATCGGTAGTTCAGTTGGTTAGAATGCCGCCCTGTCACGGCGGAGGTCGCGGGTTCGAGTCCCGTCCGATCCGCAAAAAGCTCCGAAGAAATTCGGAGCTTTTTTGTTTTACACCTATTCCAAAAACAAAAAAGCCCTTCATGTTGTATGAAAGGGCTTTCCGTCAAACTCTTCTGAAAGTTTTACTTAGCTAATAGCGCATCTTCCATAGCTATGGCAAATGGTATCAGTATTTCGTCTTCTATAATAGCATGTACCGATAAGTCTTTCTCGAATAGCTCTAGCTGCGTAAGCAGCACGCGGTAAAGCGTAGTATTGGTGGCTACTGGGCTGTATTCTAATATGGTGTTGCGTACTTTCTGTAGGTCGCCCTCAGTATCGGTATGGCTTTCAATAAAACCGCGTAACGAATAGTCTTTAGCTAATTCTAAAAACTTAGCTGCATTGTAGCCTTTTTCGCTAGCAGTGGCTATTAGGCGAATGTGCGGCAATACATAGCGCTCCTCTAGTTGTATGTGCTTGGTTAAATCTGCCTTGTAGGCGGCATAAAACTGGCGCAGTATATTTAGCAGTGGGTGGTTGTCGGCATAGTCGCGCTGCATCAGCTCAATGCTCTGTTCTATTTCTGGCAGCTTTTTGCCTAGATAATATTTATGCGTGCGCTGTACATAATCCACTATGGTGTGTAGGCTGAACTCGGCAAAGTTTTCACGTTCTGCTTCTGCATCATCCTCGAACAAGCGTAAAAGCTCAAGCACAAATTTGCTATCTAGGCTTAGCGTATTCAAATCATTTAAGTGGTAGGTAAGGCGTACATTATCTACATCATAGCGTTCCAATACTTGCTGCAGTACATATTCTTGCTCCATAGTTCTTGATAGGTTTAGGTTTTCCTAATATAAGCAAATCAAGGGTTTATTGATAGAAATTTTGTTGAGGAATATCAATAAACGTGTTGCAGTTACGGAATATAAGCTGCAATAGCCCTTGCTATCAAATAAATTATAACTTTACTGAGGTATGATGCTATAATTGCACCTAGATATTAAAAAGAAGCCCGTTTATCCATGAAACCCCGCATTTCTGTAGTTAGCCCGGTATATAAGGCAGAAAAAATATTGCCCGAACTGGTTAAGCGTATCAATGCTGCGGTAAGTAAAATAACAGATAGCTTCGAGATAATACTGGTAGAAGATGGCGGCCCTGATAATAGCTGGCAAGTACTGCAGCAGCTATGTACAGTGCATAAGCATATTAAGGCTATAAAACTTAGTAGGAATTTTGGCCAACACTATGCCATAACTGCGGGTATTGACCATGCCAAAGGCGATTGGGTAGTGGTAATGGATTGCGACTTACAGGACCAGCCCGAAGAAATTGAGAAGCTATATAGCGAGGCCTTGAAAGGATACGATCTTGTATTTGCCCGCCGTGCTAACCGCCGCGATACTTTTTTCAAGAAGTTTACCTCGCGCATGTTTTATAAAATGTTTAGCTATTTATCGGGTATGGAGCAAGATGGCTCTATCTCCAATTTCGGTATTTATAGCAGCAAGGCTATAAAGGCCGTAAACAGTATGCGCGAACCTATGCGTGCTTTTTCGCCTATGATAAGGTGGGTAGGTTTTAGCAAAACTGCCGTAGATGTAGAACATGCCAGCAGGTACGAAGGTACTAGTAGCTACAACTGGAGTAGGCTCATTGAGCTTGCCATTGATATATCTCTTGCTTATTCCGATAAGCCATTGCGCCTAACTGTTAAGTTGGGCTTTATGATGGCATTTTTGGCAGCAGCTTGTTCAATAGTAATGGTGATATTGTATTTTGCAGGTCAAGTAAAGGAAACAGGTTATACCAGTTTGATTTTTTCTATCTGGTTTCTATCGGGCTTAATAATATTTACACTAGGCATATTGGGCCTATACGTGGGCAAAATATTTGATGGTATTAAAGGGCGCCCGCTATATTTTATAGATACAATTATAAATGAGCATAATGGAGTGGACTAATATAGAAGCAGAAGAACTGGTGGTAGGTATTAACACAGTAATAGAGCCCACTGCACGCATACGCGGCATAAATGGCAAGGCCAAGAAGATAATAATAGGCGATAACGTATATATAGGTGGCGATGTGCAAATAATATGCGACCATTTTGAGCTAGGCGATTACTCGAAAATACAGCACCATACCAATATACACGGCTATAAACCTTGTATAATAGGTCATAACGCATGGATAGGGCAGTATACTATTATAGATTCAATAGGCGGGACAACCATAGGCAACAACTGTGGCATAGGTGCCCATTCGCAACTATGGTCGCACATTAAGTATGGAGATACCTTAGAAGGATGCCGCTTTTTAAGCGAAAGCCCATTAAGGGTAGGTAACGACGTATGGTTTGTGGGCCATTGTATAGTATCGCCTATTACAGCCGAAGATAAATCGATGGCCTTAGTGGGTTCGGTAGTAACCCGCGATATGAAATACAACGAGGTATACGCAGGCTCGCCTGCAAAATCGATTTCCGATAAAGCGGGTAACCAGTTTAATGAGGTAACTGTAGATGAAAAGTATGGGAAGATGCAGCACTACCTTGAACTATGGGGGGGCGACGACACTAAAATTAGGATTGTACGAAGCGAAAACGAAATAGGCGCCGAAACGGATGTAAGCTACTTTAATGTAAGCAACCGTACTTACACTAAGCGGCGAACTAAGGCTGAAATATCATTTATGAAATACCTATTGCCCGACAAAGGCAAGTTTGTTCCAATTAATATTTAATACAAATAAAGTATGGGTTTTATTCCATTTAACAAGCCATTCATTGCCGGTAACGAGTTGGAGTACATCAAGCAATCGGTAGAAAGTGGTAAGATATCGGGCGATGGCATGTTTACCAAAAAGTGCCATGAGTTTTTCGAGCAGAAGTACGGGTTTAAAAAAGCGCTTTTAACCACATCGTGTACCGATGCGCTTGAAATGGCGGCTATTCTCTGCAATATTGCCACAGGCGATGAAGTGATAGTACCTGCTTATACGTTTGTTTCTACATCCAATGCATTTGTATTGCGCGGTGCAAAGATTGTATTTGCAGATAGTAGGGCCGACCACCCAGGCATAGATGAAGATAAAATAGAGCAGCTTATAACGCCCAAAACAAAAGCTATAGTGCCAGTGCACTATGCAGGCGTGGCATGCGATATGGATAAGATAATGGCGCTGGCGGTTAAGTATAACCTGTATGTAATAGAGGATGCCGCACAATGTATAGATGGATACTATACTGGTAACGATGGAAGGCAAAGGCCATTAGGATCTATTGGGCATTTAGCTGCTTTTTCGTTTCATGAAACGAAAAATATTATATGTGGCGAAGGCGGTATGCTGGCTATTAACGATGAACAGTTTGCTAAGCGTGCTGAAATTATACGCGAGAAGGGAACTAATAGAAGTAGCTTTTTTAGGGGAGAGATAGACAAATATGGCTGGGTTGATATTGGTAGCTCATTCTTGCCTTCAGATATTATTGCTGCTTTCCTTTATGGGCAGCTAGAAAACCTGGATAAGATTCAACAACGCAGAATTGAATTGTGGCAACAATATTTATCGCTGTTGAAACCGCTGGCCGATGCAGGTAAAGTAAAGCTGCCTACCGTGCCAGCATATTCTACCAATAATGCGCACATGTTTTATTTGCTTACTAATAGCTTAGATGAACGTAGCAACCTAATTGCTTATTTGCGCAAAAATGCTGTTTATTCGGTGTTTCATTATGTATCGTTGCACAAAAGCGAGTATTATGCCAGCGATAACGAAGTGCCCAACTTACCATTGTGCGATAGGTATGCCGATACCCTGGTTAGGTTGCCATTATTCTACGAGTTAAAAGATAGCGATATTCAACACATTGTATCGCTTATTGCTTCATTCTATAACTAGCATAGCATGGGTTATCTATTGAAGTATATAGTGCAAACCCTGCCACTGTACTGTGTAGTGCTGGCGGTAATATATATAGTGGGGGCATCGGTCAATAAGATGTTGAACATATTCAGTGCTCGCCATGGCAGCATTGTTGAAACGGTGTTTTATAACTGCTTTGTTGGCCTTACAAGTATTTTTATGTTGTACGCCATTGTTATGGCAAAGGGGATATCTGTATTTAGTCCTTTACTGGTTCTACTCACCGTATATTACTTGTTTATTGGTAAAAAGGGGACAGCCCAAGAAGTACAACTAAGTCCCATTAAATCTTCATCCGATTATATAGCAATAGCTGCTGTGGTATTGCTGTGTTATGCTTGGGCCTTTTTTCTTGCTATGCCCAACGATGTTTCGGGTGTAATACATACTTATTACGACTACTCGTATTATGCCAATACCTCGGAAGGTATGGCTAGGAATGGGGTTGAGTATTCTAAGCAGGCTATGTACCAGTTTGAAGATTTTAGAGGATCGTTTCTATATCATTACCCTGATATGTGGCTGAATGCATTATTGGTAAATGTAGCCCACGTAGGCAGCATGCCTGCATTAATGTATGTAGTGTATCCAGTTTTTATGCTTATTGCTTTTACAGGGTGTGTGGTGCTGGCTAAAACAGTGGCCGATGGGCGGATAAGTACCAGTATGCTGTACTTAATTGTACTGGCCGTATTGGGTGGTGCCCTACTGGCAAAAGATAGCATAATAGCTAAGAATTTATTGCCAGGTATGGGCAGCGGTATCGATCAATATTTGTTTCATTGGCTCGATAAGAAAATGCTGGTTATCTACATTGTTGCAACTATTGCCTTGCTACATATAATTAAGCAAAACTACGAAGCCTTTTTTGCCGCTATGCTTGCAGGTATGTATTTATACGCCACTATGGTGCCCTCGGTGGCTGGGGGCTTGGCATGCGTGCTGGCAATTCTCTTCTTTTTTAATAAGCAGGTTAGTATTAGGCGCGCAATAATTTTAGGTACCATGTACGTTGTTGCCCTTGTTACTATAGTGTTATTCGATAAGTATACATCTGTTTATCCGCGGCCAGCTTTAGATGTAGCCGGCATTCCTTCTATCAAGTCATTAGTAATACTTGTTGTAGAGTTCTGTATTAAAATAGCAGTAGGAGCATTGCCTGTTATTGCTGCGTTGTTTGTGTTATGGTTTGCAAACGGCAAGAAACTGGCGGCATACATGTACTATCTGTTGATTTTTTTAGTGGGTGCCTGTGGCGCTACTGCGCTGTTTATTTCCCTTAACCATAACGTTACGGATATCAACCAAGCACTATATACTTCTATACCTGTTTATGTATCGTTGTTTGCATTGCTTGTATTTGTAAAGCTATTAACTAGTATTAAGCAAAAGCCAATGCAATTAGGTCTAGTACTTATATTAACACTAAGCACAGGGGTTAAAATGTTTAGCAATGTAAAGGACAGTGATGACTTAGTAAAGTACAATTATGATGCTTCGTTTGAAGCAGCGGTACTAAAAACTGTAGCTGCTGACACTAATGCTAAAATTGTAGTGCTTAGTAACGACGATACCCACAATAGATGGTATTATCATTTTAATACGGTAGGCTCATTTACTGGCCAGGCACCTCATATTGGCGAGCCGCTTTATATCAATCCTTACTTTAGTGGCGATAGTGCGCGTAATGCTTTCTGGGCTATGCCTAACAATATCGACGATCCTATGATGAAGTGGTTCGATGATAGGCAAAAGGAGGGTAAGCCCGCCAATATCTATAGTTTTCTTACAACAAATAAGGTTACTTACTTGTTTGCCGAACAGCCCGATTTGTTACAAAAGTTTGGTGTGGAAAGCAAAGTGGTGCCTTTGTACACCGATAGGAATACTGGCCAAGTATTTTGCCAGGTGGTTAAGTAAGTAATCTCAATCTTCTTCGTCCAACAAGGCATACTTATTTAAACTTCTGTACCTTACAGATGTTGTAAAACTATGGCCGCTCCATTACTGCAATTTACCGACAAAGGCATCTATTGTCCGCAGGGCGATTTCTACATCGATCCTTGGCGGGGCGTAAAGCGTGCCATTATTACCCATGCCCATAGCGACCACAGTCGTTGGGGTAGTCAGTACTACCTCGCCCACAAATTATCGGAACCTATCATGCGTTTACGTTTGGGTCAAGATATAAATCTTGAAACGGTGGATTATCATCAGCCCATATACATGAACAATGTAAAGGTAACGCTGTACCCTGCGGGGCACATCATTGGCTCTGCGCAGGTGCGGGTAGAATATGAAGGCCAGGTGTGGGTAGCCAGCGGCGACTACAAAGTGGAAGACGATGGCATAAGTGGCGCTTTTGAACCTGTAAAGTGTAACGTGTTCATTAGCGAATCTACTTTCGGTTTGCCCATATACAAG
>JAFDYM010000208.1 GCA_018267435.1 Bacteroidota bacterium
GTGCATGGTCTTAGCTTTACTGGCAGCGATGTAACGGGCGGCATACTGGCTAGCCAGGCAGGCGCGGCTATTAAGAAATGTGTAATGGAGCTAGGCGGCAACGATGCCTTTATAGTAATGGCCGATGCCGATATTGATAAGGCTGTAGCGGGTGCTATCCGTTCTCGCAGCATTAATAGCGGGCAAAGCTGCAACGGCGCCAAGCGCTTTATAGTAATGGAAAGCATTGCCGATGAATTTACCAAGAAGCTGATATACGCGGTACAGCAACTGAAGGTAGGCGAACCGATGGAAGAAGGTACGCAAGTTGGTCCGCTAGCACGTAAGGACCTTGCCGAAAAAGTGCGCCAACAAATAGCAGACTCGGTAGCCAAAGGTGCTACACCATACCAAGGAATGCAGCCGCACAACAACGAAGGCAACTACGTAACCCCTACGGTATTAACGGGTGTAAAAGAAGGCGTACGCGCCTTTCACGAAGAGATATTTGGCCCTGTATGGAGCATAATAGTAGTGAAGGATATTAAGGAGGCAATAGCCACCGCCAACAACTCGGTTTATGGCCTTGGCGCTTCTATATGGACGGGCGACAAAAAGAAAGCAGAGAAGTTTGTAACAGAACTGGAAGCAGGCAACGTATTCATTAACGACATAGTAAAGAGCGATGCCCGCATACCATTCGGCGGCATTAAGCGCAGCGGCTTCGGTAGGGAACTATCTGAACACGGCCTATTGGAGTTTGTGAATATGAAGACGGTGTATATAGCGTAAGGGCTAAACCTTATCTTTCATACAAAAACAAAAAGAGCCACTCCTTGCGGAATGGCTCTTTGTATTTAATCTGACAACTGGTTCCCGAAGCATCGGGACGCCAACTATCAACTTTATTCTAGTAGCGGTAAGCTTCTGGCTTGTATGGGCCTTCTACTTTTACGCCTATGTATTTAGCTTGGTATTCTTCTAGTACATCTAGTTCCACGCCTATTTTCTCAAGGTGTAGTTTCGCTACCATTTCATCTAGGTGCTTAGGTAGGGTGTAAACCTTGTTCTCATACTTATCAGTATGTTGCCATAGTTCCAATTGCGCCAATGTTTGGTTAGTGAACGAATTGCTCATTACAAACGATGGGTGGCCAGTAGCGCAACCAAGGTTAACCAAACGGCCTTCAGCCAATACTATCAAGTCTTTGCCGTCGATAGTGTACTTATCAACCTGTGGCTTTATTTCATCTTTAGTGTTGCCGTAAGCACCGTTCAACCATGCCATATCTATTTCGTTATCGAAGTGGCCTATGTTACATACTACAGCGTTGTGCTTCATAGCACGGAAATGCCTTTCCTTGATGATATCGCAGTTACCTGTAGCAGTTACGATGATGTCAGCCTCTTTTACGGCGTTGTCCATCTTCTTCACTTCGTAGCCTTCCATAGCAGCTTGTAGCGCGCATATAGGGTCTATTTCAGTTACTATTACACGTACACCAGCGTTGCGCAATGAATCTGCTGAGCCTTTGCCCACATCGCCGAAACCAGCCACTACGGCTACTTTACCAGCCATCATCAAGTCGGTAGCACGGCGTATCGCATCTACCAACGATTCGCGGCAACCGTATTTGTTATCGAATTTAGATTTAGTTACAGAGTCGTTGATGTTGATAGCAGGCAACAATAGGGTGCCGTTCTTCTCACGCTCGTGTAGGCGGTGTACACCGGTAGTAGTTTCTTCCGATATACCTTTTATGCCTTGTACTAGCTCAGGGAATTTGTCCAACACCATGTTGGTCAAGTCGCCACCGTCATCTAGTATCATGTTAAGCGGCTGGCCACCTTCGAAAGCAAACAAAGTCTGCTCTATACACCAGTCGAACTCTTCAGCGTTCATGCCTTTCCAAGCGTAAACAGGTATACCTGCAGCAGCTATAGCGGCAGCAGCGTGGTCCTGAGTCGAGAATATGTTGCAAGAGCTCCAGGTAACTTCAGCACCTAGTTCTTTTAGGGTTTCTATCAATACAGCAGTCTGTATGGTCATGTGCAAGCAGCCAGCTATGCGCGCACCAGCTAGTGGTTTGCTAGCGCCGTACTCCTTACGTAGCGACATTAGACCTGGCATTTCATGCTCGGCTAGTTTTATTTCTTTACGGCCCCACTCGGCAAGGCTCATGTCTTTTACTTTGTACTTCAACTTTGTTTCTGTTGTGTTTGACATTCTTATTGTTTTTGCGGTTGCGAATATAGTAAATTAATAGCTGCTTTAAGGGCTTATAACAAAGACATAATGTAATATGTTCATTGGTCGGCACGTTTGTTGCTATACTTATAGCATTATCAATGGGTTAACACTCGGTTTATAACCTAACCTGTTGGTAACTACGCAATTGTTAAATTTACCACATTATGGCAAAGAAGAAAGAAACCAAGCCCAAGAAGAGCGGCGGTGGTTCGAAGTTTATAAAGAAGAACAACAAGAAACAAACAAGCAACTACGATAACAAAGGCATAGTGCTAGACGCTATCGAGGCTTTGGGCAAAGAGGCAGACCTGCGCAAGTTGTTCCCCAAAGTTATTAAGCAGTTATCGCAAGAGGAGATAATATTGGCGCTGAACGCGCTTGACCGTGAAGGCAAGATAAAAATTGAGGACGGAGGCGACATCAGCTACTTGCTGAAACTACGCGCTAAAAAGCCTTTATCTGCAAAAAAGGATTCAAAGGAGTTCACCCTTTCAGCATCAAATTCGGCCAAGGCCACAGGCAACCCTAAGCGCGGCGAGCGCTTTATGTACGGCACTATGGATATATCGCGCACAGGCGCGGGCTATGTAGAAGTGGAGGGCTTAGATAAGGATGTGTACATACAGCCGCGTAGCGTGGGCAAAGCCATGAAGGGGGACGAGGTGAAGATACGCATAACAGCCTACGGCCGCAGGCCTGAAGGCGAAGTGGTAGATGTGGTGCGCCGCGCACAAGATAGCTTTCAAGGTAGGATAGACGTGCTGGAGAAGTTCGCCTTCTTTATAGCTGACGAACGCAAACTAAGTACCGATGTATTTGTACCGCTTACTGCGCTGAACGGTGCCAAGCATGGTGAGCGCGTAATAGTGCGTGTAATGGATTGGAACACGGGCAACAAGAACCCGATAGGAGAGGTAGTAGAGGTGCTGAGCGGAAAATCGAGCAGCGACCTAGATATGAAGATGATACTGATACAAAGCGGATTCAGCATCGACTTTCCTTTGGAGGTGTACCGCGAACTAGAAAAGTACGGCGAGGAGATACCGAAGGAAGAAGCCAAGAACCGCATTGACATGCGCGATGTATTGACCTTTACCATCGACCCTGAAGATGCGAAGGACTTCGACGATGCTATATCTATACGCAGGTTGAAGAATGGCAACTACGAAGTGGGCGTGCACATAGCCGATGTATCGTACTTTGTGCGCGAGGGCACGGCGCTTGATAAGGAAGCCGAGAAGCGTGCTACCTCGGTGTACTTGCCAGACCGCGTGTGCCCGATGTTGCCAGAGAAGCTATCGAACGTATTGTGTTCATTAAGGCCGGGCGAGGATAAGTTGACGTTCGCAACTTTATTTGAAATAGATGAGAAGTTCAACGTGGTGCACTATAGCATAGCTCGTACCATTATACATAGCGATAGAAGGTTTACCTACGAGGAAGCACAGCAGGTATTGGAAACAGGACAAGGCGACCACGTAGAAGAACTGCAATTACTAGACCGCATAGCCAAGGACATCCGCGCTAAGCGTATGAAGAAAGGCGCTATTGCTTTTGAGAAGGCGGAGGTGCGCTTTAAGCTAGATGAGAACGGAAAACCTCTAGGCATAGTATTGAAGATACGCAAGGATGCACACTTGTTGGTGGAGGACTTTATGCTGTTAGCCAATGAAACCGTTGCCAAGTACGGTGCCAAGCTGCGCCAAGGCAAAAAGCAATTGCCCTTTGTGTACCGCGTGCACGATGAACCAGACCCAAGCAAGTTAGAACAGTTCAGCGCTATTGCGGCACGCTTTGGGCATAACCTTAGGTTCGACGAAAAAACGCATGTATCGGCGGCAATCAATAACATATTGAAGAAGGTGGAGGGCAAGCCCGAAGCCAACGTAATAGAGACCATGGCTATACGTAGCATGGCCAAGGCAGAGTACACTACCAACAACATTGGGCACTATGGCTTGGCTATGGAGTACTACACGCACTTTACCTCGCCTATACGCCGCTACCCCGATGTACTGGTGCACCGTTTGCTGGAGCATATACTAACGCAAAGCGAAACCATTATTGATAGGGACGACCTGGAGGCACGTTGTAAAAACAGCAGCTTAATGGAACGCAAGGCTATGGAAGCCGAGCGCGAGGCTACCAAGTACAAGCAGATAGAATTCCTTCAAGATAAAGTGGGAGAGGAGTTCGATGGTATAGTAGCGGGCGTAATAGCCAAGGGCATATTTGTAGAGATGAACGAGAACAAGTGCGAGGGTATGGTAAGCCTAGAGATGCTGGGCGAAGAAGACTTCATTTTCGACGAGCGCATGCTACGCCTTACAGGCACCCGCAGCGGTAAGCGCTTCGAGCTAGGCACACCCGTACGCGTCAAAATCCTCTCTGCCGACCTTGCCCTACGCCGCATAGATTTAGGCTTGGCGGATGGGTAAATATTTTTCCCGCAGATCTCGCAGAGACCCGCAGATGAAATACAATTTAGAAATATAAGGCGCGGTTCTACTGCGCCTTTTTCATGCTGTTGCGTCCCGCGGGCGTTCAGCCTGTGGGTATTTTGTGCTGTAGATTTTGAGCAGTTAAATTATTTAGACTCTGGATAATGTACTATGTGAATGTTCTTTAGGGGTTACTATATTGCTTATATGTATAGCTCTTTTTCAAGTTCTTTAATCATCTCCATCTTAGAAAGGTCATTCCACTTGCCAGATTTGTAAGCTCTGCTAGGGTTATTTCTTGTAAAATATTCTAACGATTCAATTTGTTCAAATTCTTTAGCTGAAAAGTATTCCTTGATA
>JAFDYM010000209.1 GCA_018267435.1 Bacteroidota bacterium
CGGGTATTTTATTCGCGGGACGATCTAGTGTAGCCGCCCAACTCCATTGTTGAACTTGAGGAGAATTAGGCACTGCTTTAACATCTAAATCATCTATTTGTTTAGCCTTACTAGCCTTAATAATAAATGTTATAGTTACATCAGTATTCCAAGGTGAATTGGTTAGATGAATATAAATATCGCTATCTGTATCATTAATAAATCTGATGCTCCCTGTATTATTTTTCTCGCAATCAGTTTGATTTTTCGCAACATTCGAAAAGCCTGTAAATAATAAAAAAGAGAATAGGAGAATAGGGTAATATTTAGTCATGTCTCATAATTTCGTATGCAATATATAAAATTATGAGACATTATACTACAACCCCATCAACTCTATCAAGTGCCCTTGGCTGTTGTGCTGCTCTATTTCAAAGCTACCGTTGCTAAGTAGGTTCACTTTGTACAGGCACAGGTTAGTATGGTCGAAGTTATCCATGTTGCACAGGCCTTGGTTGGTAAGCGTGCACATCAGGCCGCGTATGTAGCGGCCGTGGGTAGCTATCAATATCTTTTTGTATGGGGCAGCCTTCAGCTTTTCTATTATCCTTAACTGGCGCACTTGCATGGCATCGGGGCTTTCGCCGCCGGGCAGTGCCTCGGCTGTGTTGCCGCTCTTCCACGCTGCGGTTAGCTGTGCAAAAAGGTCGCTATGGTCGGTAAAGTTGGCCTTGCCCTCGGCATCGCCCCAGCCTATCTCGTCCAGGTCGCCGTCAACTATATGTGGCAGGCCCTTGTGTTTAAAAGGCTCTATGGTTTGCTTGGCGCGCAGCAAGGTGCTGCTATACAGCGCATCGAAAGGCACATGCTTGTACGCCTCGTAAAAGGCGTTCGCCTGCTTCTGCCCCAGTTCGTTCAGCGGTGCATCCACACCCTTGCCCTGCACTATGCCCTGCGCGTTCAGGTCGGTTTGACCATGTCGTACTATGTATATCTCTTTTTCAACCATGTGGAAAGCCCTCGCCGTAAAAATATGGTTTTGCAGTTAATAAGGCGTAGTTTTGTATTAAGAAGCAATTAGTTCTTTACCCGTTGCAAAGTAATTTTGTAGCAATACGTACTTGATTAGCATAATGGCAAATCAGGCTCAAAAATGACTACCGCTTCCCCCTCCTGTTTATAGGAGGGGGTGTCGAGAGCGTAAGCTCTTGACGGGGGTGGTTGAAAATGTTTTGCGTAAAGGCTTTATTTGCAACAGGCGAACACCAATTCTATGCAAACCACGCTGGCCCAATTTTTCGACTACTGCATGGCAAAAAACTTGCCCTTTGCTTTCTATCGCTTGCCCAATACGGCGGTGGTAAAAGTGGTGGCGCAAAACAGCACCAAGGTAAAAGCCCTGCCTGCGGGTAGCGACTATATTTACGAGCAGGGCTTTATGTTTTCGCCCTTTCAGGAAGATGCCCTAAGCCAGCGCGTTATCATTAGGCCCGATGTATTTGTAAGCGAGGACAGACTGCCTGCGCTTAGCTTCGCCAAGCCAGTATTGGAACCGTTCAGCGAGCCGACTAAAAAGAAACTACAAGCTACCGATAAGCAAGGCTTTGTAAAGTATGTACGCAAAATACGCAAGGCCATACGCGCGGGTAAGTTCCGCAAGGCGGTAGCGGCGCGCGTGCTAAAGCAAGCCAAGCCCGATGACTTCCACCCTGTTACTTTCTACAAGGCATTATGCGCCAAGTACCCTACTGCGTTTATAAGCCTAACCTACACCCGCGACCACGGGCTATGGATAGGCGCAAGCCCCGAAATATTGTTGACGGTTGACGGCAACGGCTTTACTACTTACTCGCTGGCGGGCACCAAGGCCAATAGCAAGTGGAACGAGCAAACGGGCTGGGGCAAAAAAGAACTGGACGAACAGGAAATAGTAAGCGACTACATACTCAACGCCTTCCGCGGCTTGAGCAAAAGCGAGCCGATAATAGATGGTCCGAACACTGTGCAGGCGGGTAATCTGCTGCACCTGCGCACTACCTTTACTTACGATAACCTTCCGCACTATAACTGGCAGAAGGTGGTGGAGCAGTTGCACCCAACTCCTGCTGTGGCCGGACTGAATAAGCAAGATGCCATCAATTTTATACTAAAGCACGAGGGCTTCAACCGCAGTTATTATAGCGGCTATCTGGGCCCTGTAAACCTAGACGAGCAGATAAACCTATACGTAAACCTGCGCTGCCTACAGGTGCTAAAGAAAAAGGTGGCCGTGTACGTGGGCTGCGGCATTACCGCCGAAAGCAAGCCCCTGAAAGAGTGGCGCGAAACCAAGATGAAGGCGCAAACCATGCTTAGTGTGCTAAATGATACTAAGCAAGTGGTTAAAATTAACCGAAATATTACACCTTTGCCCCCCGATGACAACGGCGATAAAGGGGATACAAATACTGGCGGCGACCTGCAAGCAGGCAGGCATCAGTAAAGTTGTATTCTCGCCGGGCTCTCGCTCGGCACCACTGGTTATTGCCTTTAGCCAAATACCCGAAATAGAATGTGTGGTAATACCCGACGAGCGCGTGGCGGGCTACTTTGCCTTGGGCATAGCACAGCAAACGCGCCAAACGGTAGCCATCGTATGTACATCGGGTACGGCACTGTTGAACTTAGCCCCTGCCGTGTGCGAGGCCTTCTACCAAAAAACACCTTTGCTGTTACTGACTGCTGACCGTCCACCCGAGGCGATAGGCCTCGGCGAGAACCAAGCCATAGACCAGCGCGAGATATACCAAAACTACATTAAGGAAAGCCGCAATATAGATGCCGACAATACCGCGCCGCAGCTGATAGCTACGGTAGTTAGCGACTCTATTGCCCTAACGCGCACCAATGGCGCGGGCCCCGTGCACCTTAACTTACACCTACGCGAGCCATTGTACAACATGGTAGAAGCGAGTAATGAAGTGTTGGATTTACCTACCCCTCTACCACAGAAAAACCATGAGGCGGTTTTAAGCTTACAGCAGAAAAATATGGTGATAGTTGGTCTGTTGCAAGGCAATGAAAAACTAAACAACAAGCTGCAAAAGTTGGCAAAACGGAACGATACAATCGTGATAACCGAAACCACCAGCAACCAACACGGCGAAGGTTTTATTAATAACGTTGATAGTCTGTTAGCCGTTATGCAGGACGGCAGCGCTTATGCACCCCGCTACATAGTAACCATCGGTGGACAGATAGTGAGCAAGAAGTTGAAGGAATACCTAAAGCAACACCCCGCTACAGAGCATGTACATATCAGCGAAGCAGGCGATGCATGGCATAGCCTAGGCGCCAAAAGCTTTACAGCAGTACAAGCAGAGGTAGATAATTTTACATGGGCAGATGTAGAAAGCACCAGCAACTACAAAGCCCAATGGCAAGCGCTGCAAGCCAAGACCAACGATTTAGCACAACAGTACTTAGCAGCATTGCCTTTCTGCGACTTGAAGGTGCATGAGCTATTGGCGAATAGCTTTCCGCAAGGGGCGAATGTGCAGTATGGCAACTCCACCCCTATCCGCTATTCTAACCTATTTAAGTTGCGCGAGGACTTGACGGTGAACAGCAACCGTGGCACTAGCGGTATTGATGGCTGCGTAAGCACCGCCACAGGTGCGGCCTTTGCCAACGGCAAGCCTACGGTATTGGTAGTGGGCGACATCAGTTTTCTGTACGATAGCAATGCGCTATGGAACAACTACCTATCGCCGCACTTGCGCATCGTTATCATCAACAACAGCGGCGGCAACATCTTCCGTGTGTTGGATGGGCCAAACAAAGTACAGGGCTTTGAAACCTTCTTTGAAACCAAGCATAACCATACCGCCAAGCATTTAGCTAGTATGTATGGCATACCTTATTATTTTTGCGCCGCGCAAGCTGAACTTGAGGAGCAGTTGAAAACCTTCTTCGAGCCTGGCAAGCATGCAAAAATATTGGAGATAAAAACCGATAACGAATTGAGTGCCGCGAAGTATAAAGGGTACTTTGAAAACCTGCGGAATAGTAGGCAGTAGGCAAATGAACAAGTAGGCAATAAAAGCCGCCGTGGTTCTCCCTTTAGGGAGTAAGAGGGTACGGCGGCGGCGAAGGAAGAAAAGAGAACCAATAAATAATCAATCATAAAAATCATAATAAATCAGCGTTCTATTTAAACCGACTATATGAGCAATACAAGAAAATGGGAAACCATCCGCGAGTATGAAGAAATCAAGTTCGAATTCTTCGAGGGCATAGCCAAGATAACTATTAACCGTCCGCGCTACCACAACGCCTTTACACCACTTACGGTAAAGGAAATGATAGATGCCATGCACATCTGCCGCGATAGCCTAGATATACAAACGGTGATATTGACCGGCGAAGGCGAGAAGGCATTTTGCAGCGGCGGCGACCAGAACGTGCGCGGCCACGGCGGCTATGTAGGTGTAGACACCGTACCACGCCTAAACGTGCTTGACCTACAGAAAATGATACGCAGCATACCTAAGGCAGTTATAGCCATGGTGAATGGCTACGCCATAGGCGGCGGCCACGTGCTACACGTAGTGTGCGACCTTTCGATAGCTAGCGATAACGCCAGCTTTGGCCAGACAGGCCCTAAGGTGGGCAGCTTCGATGGCGGCTTCGGTGCAAGTTATTTGGCGCGCTGCGTGGGCCAGAAAAAGGCACGCGAAATATGGTACCTATGCGACCAATACAATGCGCAAGACGCTTTGGATATGGGCCTTGTAAATAAGGTAGTGCCATTGGCAATGCTGGAGGATGTAACCATAGAATGGTGCAAAAAGATACAAGAGAAATCGCCACTA
>JAFDYM010000020.1 GCA_018267435.1 Bacteroidota bacterium
GCACCTTTTTATCGGTGTCCACCTTCCACAAGCACTCGGGGTACAGGGCCTTTAACCATTTAGGCGTTTTAGAAAATACGAGGGCGTCAAGCATTATCGTCTCTTAAGTATAAAGCTATGATATAAACGATGTTGACGATTAGCAATATGGATAAAATTGGCTTCAGCCAATATTTCCAAGCCCCATGTTCGTTTATGGTAAAGTAATGTATCGTAGCTAAAGCCAGCCATATGATGGATAAATAGTCCTGAGCTTTTTTGGGCTTTTTGCCTATGAATATTTTTCCAGCAATTAGAAAGCATGCCGCTATGCCTCCCATTAATAGTTCAGTAGCTATGGGCCAATGCATTATTCTAAACATGATACCTATCGATATACATACCAAGGCTATAAAGTAGATAGCTTTTGAAACAGTATCTTTTATATCTGTACCTATGTAGTATAGTAAGAAAACAGGAGCAAAAATTCCTACAAATCCCATCGTAAAACAAGTTTAATCAAAATAAGTAATGTAAGGTATGCTTTGTTGCACTTGTTTAGGTAAGGCTATAAAACAATCTTTTTTTCTCTATTATCTCTGTGCCTCCGTGTTTAATAGATTGTAATTTCATTTTCGTGTCTTTGTGTCTTCGCGTCTAAAAAAACGCTGAATAAATACCTACAGGAAGGTCGCCCGAGGGAACCAGCAGTACGGGTAAGGCGCAGTAGTACCGCGTATAAAATGTATAGGCGAGGAAATACAATCCACCTCCGTCGCTCCGCGACACCTCCGCCAGCGGAGGACATTAGTGCCACCCTCCTCATTTTATTCTTGTATTCCTCTATGTTCTCGGACTTCCTCCATGTTTGATGATTTGTATTTCTTCTTCGTGGCTTCGTGGCTAAAAAACCCCTTTAGGGCAAGAAAAATCAAAAAACTTGCAACGTATATACGAATGTCTATTTTCGCCCCATGAGCAGAAAAGTAAGGGTGCGCTTTGCACCAAGTCCTACCGGCCCGTTGCACATGGGCGGCATACGTACAGCACTTTACAACTACCTATTGGCTAAGCAGCAGGGTGGCGATTTTATATTGCGTATAGAAGATACCGACCAAAACCGTTTTGTGCCGGGTGCAGAACAGTACATTATCGAGTCGTTGAAATGGTGCGGCATAGAACCGAACGAAGGTATCGGCTTCGGCGATGGTCCACATGCGCCTTACCGCCAAAGCGAGCGCAAGAAACTGTACCGCGAATTTGCCGATAAGCTGATAGCAAGCGATAATGCCTACTATGCTTTCGATACCTCGGAGGAGTTGGAGCAGATGCGCAACAACCTACAGGCGCAGGGCGTACCGAATGCTTCGTACAACTCGGTTACCCGCCAGTATATGAAAAACTCGTTGACGCTTGCTAAAGATGAAGTAGAACGCAGGTTGGCAGCAGGCGATGAGTACGTTATCCGCTTTAAGATGCCGCGTAACGAGGATGTGAAATTTCATGACGAGATACGCCAATGGGTAGTATTCAATACCTCTCAATTGGATGATAAAGTATTGTACAAAAGCGACGGCATGCCTACCTACCACTTGGCAAACGTAGCCGATGACTATATGATGCAGGTAACGCACGTTATACGTGGCGAAGAATGGCTAAGCTCGGCACCGCTACACGTGTTGCTATACCGTGCACTGGGCATAGAAGATGTAATGCCGAAGTTTGCGCACCTATCGCTGATACTTAAGCCAGACGGTAACGGCAAGCTAAGCAAGCGCGATGGCGACCGCTTAGGTTTCCCATCTTTCGCATTGAACTGGACCGACCCTGAAACAGGTGCGCCTTCTACAGGCTACCGCGAGAGGGGTTTCTTTCCAGAGGCGTTTATCAACTTTCTAGCATTGCTAGGTTGGAACCCAGGCGGCGATAAGGAAATAATGAGCCTAGATGAAATGGTACAGCTTTTCAGCTTTGAAAAAGTACACAAGGCAGGCGCGCGCTTCGACTTTGAAAAGGCGAAGTGGTTCAATAGCCAGTACCTAAAGGCAAAGCCGGATGCTGAGTTGGCAAAGGCTATACAGGCGCAGATAGAGGAGAAAAGCTACAGCTTCGACCTAGCGTATGCTACCGAGTTTTGCAGGTTGATGAAGGAGCGTGCTACCTTCCTAAACGACTTATTGGAACAAGGCTATTATTTCTTTGAAGATGTTAAAACTTACGACACTGAAACATTAGCCAAAAAATACAGTAAAGAGAAACGTGCGGCCCTTGATGGTGTAACCGAAGCGATAAACAACACGGCAGACTTTAACGCTGCGGGTATTGAAAAAAGCGTGAAGGACTACCTAACGGCGAACAACTTGAAAGTAGGTGAGGTGATGCCTGTATTGCGCCTAGCCCTGGCAGGTACCATGCAAGGCCCTACGGTGTTTGATATGATAGCACTATTGGGTAAAGAAAAAGCAGTGAGCCGATTGAAAAAGTCTTTGGACTATTTCGATACACTGTAAGGGTATAATATACGAAAAAGGATTGAAAAATATTTTTTCGCTAGCCCTTGACACAGAAAAAGGAAGCACTAATTTCGCATCAACAACAAGCTAAAATTAAAATTACTTAACCCCCTTTTAAAACGATAACCTATGCCACGCAAAAAACGTGAAGAAGACGAAGAATTGGAATTGAACAAGGACGAGTTGAATGATGAAGATGAGGATTTGGAAGATGAAGAAGAGGAAGATGACAACTACGGCGGCGGCGATGATGAAGAGCCAGAAGCTGAACCATCGGACGACGACTTGAAACACATGAAAGACCTTGAAGAATTCGATGACATCATCGAGAAGCGCTCAGCTGGCAAAGGCCGCAAAGCGAGCAGCAAAGATGACTACGATGACGAGGACTTTGAAGAGTTCGACGATTTCGGCGAAGACGATGATGACTTCGGCGGCGGTGGTCGCGGCTTTGATGATGACTACTAGAAAACGTAGCCACGAAGGCGCAAAGACACGAAGTAAATACACTAAGTGCTTTAACTGCCCAGTGGCAAGAAAGAATAAGAAAATAAGAGCAGGCGAGAAATCGCCTGCTTTTTTATTTTTGTAAGTACATGAACCGTCCTATAAGAATATTAGTAGCCAAAGTGGGCCTAGATGGGCACGACCGCGGCGCCAAGGTAATAGCCAGCGCACTGAAAGACGCGGGCATGGAAGTAATATACACCGGTCTGCGCCAAACCCCCGAAATGGTGGTGAACGCAGCCCTGCAAGAAGACGTGGATGCCATAGGCATAAGCATACTGAGCGGCGCGCACATGACCGTGTTCCCCAAGGTACTTGCCATAATGAAGGAGAAGGGCCTAAACGATGTGCTACTAACAGGCGGCGGCATAATACCCGACGAGGACATGACCGCACTTAAAGAACAAGGCTGCGGCGAGTTGTTCCCTCCTGGCACCCCTACCAGCCAAATATCTGAATACATCAATGCTTGGGTAAAGGAGCATAGGGAGTTTTAGGTTTCAGTTATGCAGCCGCAAAAAGAAACATTCAAAATTACGGAGAAGGATAACGTTCTTAAAATAGAGCAAATCTTCCCTGGTGCTTTTAAAATATTAGGAGCAGGCTTTCTGTTAGCCAACAGTACATTTCTATTTATATTTTGGTACATGGGCATGTTTGATAAAAACATAGAGATGCTTGCCTTGGGGGGATTCCTACTGGTCGGCTCTCCAGCTATTCTCTTCCTCACAGCTTACTTTACCACCACTATTGCCAAAATAGATTTAGCAAAGCAGCTTATCAAGTTCAAAATGAAATCGGTAGAGATAAGCAATATAGAGACACTGCGCATAGTTAAGGGGCCAGAATACTTACGCAATCCAGGTTTCACCCTACACATAGTTGAGCAAAACGGGAATGACCACCCACTACACCACAATGGCACAAATGAATTGGTTGAGTTAGCTGCTATTTTGAAGCCA
>JAFDYM010000210.1 GCA_018267435.1 Bacteroidota bacterium
CCTTCACCTGCGGATTAACAATAAGATCAACATAACGTTGACGGTAACGCTGTTCAGGGTCGCTGAAGGCATCGAATGTTTCACCATCCTTTACCTTTACCACTGGCAGCGGGCGCAGTGCTTTCGATAGCACTGTCAGCTCAGTTACCTTAATGGTAGTTTCGCCTGTGCGGGTTATAAATACCTCGCCTTTCACGCCTATGTAGTCGCCTATATCCAATAGATGCGCCACTACTTTGGTGTAGAAAGTTTTGTCTTCGCCAGGGCATAGGTTATCTATACCTAGGTAAAGCTGTATACGGCCTTTCTCGTCCTGTATCTTTATAAAAGTAGCCTTGCCTTTAGCGTTTATGCTCATTATACGGCCAGCTATCTTCACATCTTGGAAGTTCTTCTCCGCATCGTTGTAGTTCTTCAATATTTCGTCGCTGGTGGTATTCACCTCGTACATTGGCGCTGGGTAAGGGTCTATACCCAATGCAGCAAACTCCTCCAGTTTCTGGCGGCGTATTACTTCCTGGTCGCTCAAATGGCTTAAATGCTGGCTCATAATTTAAATTTTAAGAGGCAGCGAAAATAATACTTGAAAATTAAAGATGAAGGGTTTATTTACGCCTACGCTGCTTTGTATTGCTACGGGGATGTCATACATAGCTTAAACAGTGCAAATGAAACAGTTCCATCCCTAAAGGGATTCGTGTGGTTTTTTATTCCTTTTTCTACCAACATATCGTCCCTAACGGGACTTTAGAAGCGTAATGCTTGTAGCTGTTGATAGCCTTCTTTCTCTAAGAGCTTGTCGCTAAACCCAACCCCCTCCTGTTTATAGGAGGGGGCAGGGGGTGGTTTAAACTTTCGATATTATAAAGCGACATAACTCCCTAAAGGGAGAACCGCATGACACGGCATTCTAAATAATTGGTTTCAACTGCTCTTTTAGGTATTCGCCTAGCTTTTTGTTGGCGGCGCGGGCCTCGGGTAGTATTATCCAAAAGCCATGGAACACGTGGAATAGCTTGGGGAATATCTCGAGTTTTACCTCGATGCCATCTACACCTGCCTTGGTGGCAAAGCGTACGGAATCATCTAGCAGCATTTCTTCTTCGCCCACTTGTATGTAAATGGGTGGCAAGCCACTTAGGTCGTGGAATATAGGCGAGGCATAAGGCGATTTAGGGTCGGCGCCGCCTAGGTAATGTTGGCTCCATACATGGAAACCCTCCAGTATTAGCATGGGGTCAACATCCTTGTTCTTTTGGTGCGAATCGCCAGACATGGTAAGGTCTACCCAAGGAGAAATAGCAATGGCGCAATTAGGCAGAGGTAAATTGTTATCGCGCAGATAAAGCAATGTACCTAGGGTAACGCCACCGCCCGCAGAATCTCCACCGAAGGCAATATTCTCTGGCTTATAACCTTGCTGCAATAGCGCTTGGTACACAGCCGTAGCATCCTCAATAGGCGCAGGGTATTTATGTTCGGGCGACAAACGATAATCAACGTTCAAGCACGTAATGCCAACATCCTTTAGCATATGCGATACTTGCGGCCTGTGTGTATTGGGTGAGCCTGCAGCGTAACCACCTCCATGAAAGTATACCAATACTTTACTAGCATCGCACCTGTCAGGTACTATCCATTCACATTGCACACCACCTACTATGGCGGGCTTATAGCTAAAGCCCTTTACGGTAAGGCGCGGTGCTACCTTGTTCATCATACGCTCAAATGCCCTACGCGAGCCTACAAGGTTATGGTACTTGGCCTTGGCTTTTATGTTGTGCAAAAGCCTTTTTATAAAGTATAAACGGATAACTGACATGGCGTAAAATTACAAAGTTCTCCTGCTTTCTATAAACTCTACCATCTCGTAAACATTAGAGTAGGTATCATCATACATTGTAAACTCGTTGCCATCTTTAAAGTAAATAGTAGCCTTAGGGTCATAGTTTACATCTATTATCCGTCCACGCCTTGAATAGCTTTCTTCTCTATGTACTTCAACCTTTACCCTATCTACATCGGCATACGAGTAAACCATATTCTGAGCATTTACCCTCGACTTAAATATTAAATAGCTATCGGTCAATTCTATGCTTACTATCTTATGGTCTTTAATAAACAGGTAAATGAATGGTGTAAAAACGAGGCAGCCAATTACAGCAGGTACAATAAATT
The DNA here is from genome assembly GCA_018267435.1 of Bacteroidota bacterium. Lineage (GTDB taxonomy): Bacteria > Bacteroidota > Bacteroidia > Chitinophagales > LD1 > Bog-950. The sequence continues at coordinate 2,179 of JAFDYM010000210.1, forward strand.
CAGGATGAACGATGGCATAGAATATAAGCCCTAGAGGTATGCTCATAAACACCAATGCAACTACTGCTATAAGCAGCTTCATAATAATGAAGAAGAACTGAAATTTAGAACGCATTGTTATGCCCGCAATTCCTCTACCATCATCAATATTTGAAATGCCAGTTCAATGCTGCCGCGTACCACTTCTACCTTGGCGCGTTGGTGTAGTTCTTTTTCCAGCCCTGCAAAATTTCCTTGGTGCTTGACTGTTATTTCTTGCATAAAGTCAGCCTGTTTTAGCTCCTCTATTTCTTGGGTAGAAGGGAAAGCACTCTGCGTGGCTATGCGGGCTATATCGTTACCAGTAAGGTATGGCGATTGGCGTATACCATCGGGCAATTGGTCGAAGCCTAGGCCAAGGTCATCCCCCATTTTAAAGGCGGGTACTTGTATTATGTTATCGCTACCTACACGCGCCCAAAACTGCTTGCCCATGCGCGCTATGTAGTCCATTTTAAAAGGGTCGATGCTGCCCTCTTCGTTCATCACCTTTTCGTTGATGTGTATCTGCGTAACCTCGCATATTACCAAGTTGCCGGCACTACCTTGTGTACCAGTTTCTATCACTTGCTTTACCACACATTCAAACTGTACATAGCACTCGGCCACGCGTGGTGGTTTTACCGTTACCGAGGGCGCTGCCGTTAAGCCGCTCTTGGCAAACTCGTTTACACCCTTAGGGTACATACCTGCTGCCAAATTCATTTGGTATAGAATATCGTAGTGTGCTATGTTCACCACGCACTCAGCCACCTCCTTCACATTATCGTGCGTGTTTTTGCTGGCACCTGTTTTGCCGCTTAGCGCAGGCGAATAGACCAAGGTTGGGGGGTTACTACCAAAGCAGTTGAAGAAGCTAAAAGGAGCAAGGTTTACATTGCCCTCTTTATCTATAGTAGTTACAAAAGCTATAGGGCGCGGAGCAATAGCGTTCAACAAATGCTCGTGCAATTTCGGTATGCTCAGATCGGCGGGGTTCAAAGATATCATCGACATAAAATTAATGTGTAGCAAACATATAAATGGCAGGCACGAATACGCCTCCACTTAGCAATGCAATATATAAGGCCCTATTCTTCACACTAGGGTAGTTCAATAACAGTACATCGGCGCTCATCATCAGCAAATACCATACAGCAAGGCCTATCAATATCCATGTTTCGCTATCTGGCCCAAAGCCAAGCGTATCTTTGGTATCGTGCATGGCACCATTCTTTGCCACTTCAAACATAGTGCGGCCGCCAGCAGCCATTATAAATATGATGAGAAAAAGTAGGTATGCTTTAATCTTCATGCTCTTTCCTAATTTACTGCAAACCTAGTACTATCTAACAAAGTAGTAATAATGCTTCCATCATCCTTTATATTGTACCTGTAGGTCGTCGAATCAATAAAATAATTTTTAATATTAGGAACAGAGTTGGTGATAGGATATATCCTTCTAGTTTGAGTTCTTCGTATAGCAGAAGGACTTTCAAATATGCTATAAGATGTTGGACAATCTTCTAACCTATCTTCATATTCATCAGGCCCACCACATAACCCTCCTGACAATTCCTTCCAACTTACTACATTGCTATTACTATCAATGACCAACAACATTAACGAACCATAATCATCTGCGGATAAATCGACCACAATCAAACTTGCATTGCCTACAGGCTTTTGTTTAGCTATATACCTACAACCGTATTGGGGATAAATATTAGAAAATTTAAGTACCGGTGAAGGCTGAATGTTATTGATGAACTTTTCCTTAAATGGCTCATCTACACTAGTAAAATCATCTGCACTAAACAGCCTACTATCCAATACGCCCATGTAAGCAATGTGCCTATATAGCGAATCGGCTAAGTAGTACTTACTATCAGTAACATCGCTAACTTCCATATTGGTGTTTACCTGCTTGTTACCACAACCTATCGATAAACTCGTCAACAAAAGCGCCACCAAGTTTCTCATATAGCAGGTAGAATTTTGCCCTTGCACTCACCGAAGCCTACGCGTATACCCGCTTTATCGGCATGGCCGGTTATCACCACAGTGTCGCCGTCTTGTATAAACCTGCGCTCGCTACCATCGGGCATGGCTACAGGCTTTTTGCCTTGCCAGCTTATCTCTAGCATACTTCCGAAGCTATCGGGCGTTGGGCCACTAATAGTGCCACTGGCATACATATCGCCTACTTGTATGTTGCAGCCGTTCACCGTGTGGTGCGCTAGTTGCTGGCTCATGTTCCAGTACATATATTTAAAGTTGCTCTGGCATACGGTTTTGCCTTGGCCATTTTCTGGCACTATATCTACTTGTAGATTTATATCGTAGTTCTTATGCCCTTCATATTTCAAGTATGGCAGCACCTCTGGCTCTTGTACAGGGCCATCTACTTTAAATGGTGCCAATGCCTCTATGGTTACTATCCACGGCGACACGGTTGAGCCGAAGTTTTTGGCTAGAAAAGGCCCTAGTGGCACGTACTCCCATTTTTGTATATCGCGCGCGCTCCAGTCGTTGAACAACATCATACCGAAGATATGTTCCTCGGCGTGAGCGGTACTTACCGACTCCCCCAGCTTGGTTTCTTTACCCACTACAAATGCCATCTCCAATTCAAAGTCAAGCAACCTGCATGGCCCGAACGACGGCTTATCGGCATCATCAGCTTTGGTCTGCCCTTTCGGTCTGTGTATCTCGGTGCCCGATACTACAATGCTTGATGCACGGCCATGATAACCCACAGGCAAATGCAGCCAGTTAGGCAACAGTGCATTGGCAGGGTCGCGGAACATAATGCCTACGTTGGTGGCATGTTCGCGGCTGCTGTAGAAATCGGTATAATTAGGTATGTGTATCGGCAGTACCATCTGCACTTCGCCTTGCTTCAATAGCGCCTTGCTACGTAGTTCGGCATTATCGCGCAGCGTGGCATTATCAGCCCCGAATACATCTTGCAACACAGTGCGCACCGCATTGGTTATAGCCTTTCCTTGTGCTATAAAGCTATTCAAGGTGCTTTGCGCCAAAGTAGTTTTATCCAGGTTCAACACACCATGAAAAACCTTTGCTTCGGCAAGCACATGCAAGTCTATTACGTATTCGCCAATGGCACTGGCTGCATGGTATTTGCCCTCGGCAGTTTTGTACACACCGAAAGGAAAATTGTACATACTAAAATCGGAAGTAGGCGATATATCGATCCATGAATGCATAGCTGTAGGGTTTAAAGGTTATACATCAAAATTCCAATCATTTTCTTTACCGCCAAACTCTTGGCGTGTTTTTATTTTCTGTAGCTGCCTTTCTATTATCAAGTCAGCAATAGTAGCGCTAAAGGAATCGGGCGGTGTTTCGCGCATTACGGCGTATAGCTTCTTCTCGCTTACATCTATACGGTATAGTATAAACAGCAGTTTCTCCATATCTTTCTCAGCTAGTTCTTCAATGCGGCGCATTAGTATATTACGCAGCGCTTTAAAGCGCTCCTCATCGTTATTAGTTGCTGGTAGAAACTGTGGATCAATATCCCAATCGTTCAGCACGCCTTGTTGTAGCTCCTCTATATTTTCCATTTCGCCATATTTGCTTTTTCTATTACGCTCAATCCAAACAGGGCAAAGTCGTACTTTACAGGGTCTTTCGGGTCGAACACTTTTAAATTTTCCGTTAGCTCCAACACGGTTTGCCAGTTGGTTTGCTTGCTTTTTATCAAACCTAGTTGCCTCGCTGTTCTATCTACATGCACATCTAGCGGTATCAATAGCTGGCTCGGCTTTATCTTCTTCCATATACCAAAGTCAACGCCATGTTTATCGCTGCGCACCATCCATCTTAGGTACATATTCAGGCGTTTGCAGGTACTCTTTTTAGCAGGTGTAGAAACATGCTTGCGCGTACGTTGCGGTGCATCTTCCAGCGAAAAGAAATACTCATTGAAGTTAATGAGCGCCTGCTCTGTATTCTCTTTCGCCACTCGCCCTTCGCCCTTCGTCCCTTTTAGAAAAGCATCTTCTAAACTACTGTACTGCTTGTAGTGCTCTTTTAAAAACTCTATGAAGTACAGCACATCCGTAGCGTTGAAAGTACGATGCTTGAAATCAAGAAAGGGTTTCAAGTCCGTTTCCTGATGATGTACAATAAACTGGTGCGGCGCATTATCCATCCACTCCATTAAGCGTTTGCTATTGGCCATGATGGTTTTGCGCTGGCCCCATGCCAAGGTAGCAGCAAACAGCCCGGCTATTTCTATATCCTGCTGCTTCTTAAATTGGTGTGGTATCAACACAGGGTCGCTATCAATAAACACACGTGTGTTGTACTCGTTATACTTCCGCTCCAATAAATCATGCACTTTGCTGCTCATGCTGCAAAGTAAACATGAATAACAACATAGTAGGGTATGTATATCGCTACGGAGTAAGTGTAGTTTCTAAGTCGCTACCTTGCTTCACAAACACAGGGTATTTGTCAAGCGTATAAGTAATGGTTTGCGATGTACCACCAGTAAACACTTGCGATTTATCGAACAGATAAACCCAATTGCTACCGCTAGGAAAATTGATAGTAACGGTGCCACCAAAACCTAATATAGGCGCTACAAAAATATCTTCGCCTAACAGGTAGCTGTAGTCGGTGCTGTTAAAGTAATGCACCATCGATTGGCCTGCTGCAAATTTAGTTTCAGCGGTCTTCATCAAGTATGGCACCATCTTGCTATGTAGCTTTGCATAGGTGCGGTATATATCTACAGCCTCGGTATTTCCGTTATCAAATACCCATGGCCTATGCTCGCCTCCACCGCCGTTCTCCATTATAGGGCAAAAAGCACCTAGCTGCGCCCAGCGTATCAATAGTTCTTTGCTTCTACCATAAGGGGCATTGTCGTTATCCTCTCTATAACCACCTATATCTGAACCGAATGATAGATAACCATAGTTAGCAGAATGGTACATGTTGTTCAGCGCCATTTTTAAACCATTGAATGTAGCATCTTGATCGCCCACCCAGCAAGCCCAGCCTATTTCTTTAGGCATAAATGCTACTACATCGCCCTGCAAAAATGTATTGCCGTAGTTATCTATAGGCCTACCGCTTACTACCCTATCTGTGCCCAATTTCTCACGTGTATAGTCGTTAAAAATTTGGTAGTACTTGTGCGAGTAATTAAGGCGGGTAACGTTACTACCCGCACCTGGCGAATAAGGCGCATATAGTTGCGAGTAATCGGTGCCATCGCACTTCCAGCCATCTATGCCTGCGGCAAGCGCTTTGTCCATTTGTTGTTTCCACCAAGCTACTGCTTCAGGGTTGTAAAAGTCTATCAAGCTGCCATCTCCTTTCCACCAGCTTATTACTTTAGGCGAGGTTGCATTTACACTTTCTTTCATAAAATAGCCCCTTGCCGCAGCCGTATCGTACAATGGCTGTACATCGGTATTTATCATGCAGGTAATCCACATCATTACACGTACATTTTTGCCGTGCATGTAATCTACCACACCCTTTAAATTGGGGTATAAAGTCTCATCTGCTTCAAAAGTATTGTAACCTGTTTCCCAAGGGCTGTCTATTATTATCGCTCCCACTGGTATATCGTGGGCTAGGTAGTCATCTACTATAGCTTTTGCACTTGTAGCAGTGCCCTCATCTTCCCACACCCATGGGCTAAAAATCCACTTGGGCCAAGGGGTGGTTTGCGTATAGTCAGTGCCAAATGGGTTATTGTGCGGGTCGGTATTTTCCGGCTTGTCTTTTTCGCACGATGATATAGAGGTGAGCAACAATATACCACAGCAGTACAATACAATATTTTTCATTTGTCGGGGGGTAGTTTATCCCTAAATATAGCATTGATTTTGCTTGCAGAAAATATTCTTTACGCTATACCTTTAATAAAAAAGCCGCCATGCTATGTACAAGGCGGCTTTTTAAATAGTGGTTAAGTATTACTAATTAACTTTTATCATAGCCTCGCTTCTCGAATTTCCTTTACCGCGCAACACTACACGATAATAACCCTTAGGCAAGGTACTACCATCAAACTGTGCATGGTTAAGGCCCTGCTCGCTTTGGCCCAAATCATTCTCCATCATTAGCTTGCCATCGGCACTATATACTTCTAACATAACGGGCTCAGGTTTCCAAGTATTATACTGTACTATTACTTGGCTTACAAACGGGTTAGGGTACATACTTATGGTAGTAATGTTATCCTGCAATTTGGCAATACTTGTAGTAATGTAATTGTTAGGTGCCAATGCAGGGTAAACATTAAGTGCTACACTGTGGCCAGTAGCTGGGTTTAAGTGGTGCTCGCCCGCATTTACATACCACGATGGGCCAGCACTATCTACATAGTTTTGGCTGGTAATGGTAGAAACAAATACAAAGTCGCCCTGCGCACGTTGTGGCGTAATGTCAAGCACATAATAACCGTGCATGTATAAATTCACGTAACGCACATATGATGCCAAACTATAAATCAAAGGCTCTGAAACCAGTGGCGGCAACTCGTTGTTAGAAGTAATACTTGTAGCTACAAACTCCACACCTATCGAATTCTCCCTATTGTTGGCATCGTAGCCTGCCAATGGCAAATCGTTGGCCCAACTAGTATGTATATCACCGGTTAGCACCACTATGTTATCTATGTTATTATCTGCTATATGATCATACAACTGCTGCCTTTCGTAAGGATACCCATCCCATTGATCAGGATTGATAATTGATGAATTAGCTCCGCCTGTTACCAACGGCGCCATTATAACCTGCTGACCTAGCAACTGCCACTGTGCAGTTGAGTTATCAAGATTATTAAACAGCCAAGCCATCTGCTCTGGCCCTATCATGGTACGGGTGCTATCATTTATCTCACTATTGGTTACCGGCACTATGCCATCTACAGGTTTAGATCGATCGTAGAGGCGCGTATCTAGCATATGCAGGTCAAGTAAGTCGCCGAATGTAAAGCGGCGAAATATTTTGAATGTGTCGTTCGGGTCGGGCATACGTATGGGCATCCATTGCTCATAGGTAAGTACCGCCGCCGTTTTTCTATCATACCAGCTTCCATCTTCAGGGTAGTGTGCCTTGGCTCCATCGGTGTATGAGTTGTTAGCGGTTTCGTGGTCGTCCCACACGCTTATCCAAGGGTATTGGCGTTGGCTTTCCTGCAAGTCTGGGTCAAGCTTATACTGCGAAGCACGTAAGCGATAATCAAGCATATTCACGGTCCTTCTTGGTGGCTCGTTCACACGGCCTTCTACTATGGTATCCGATAGGCCCTTCTCATAGGTATAATCGCCTAAAAACAATACTGCATCAATATCGTTGCGGCGTGCTAGGTGGTGGTGCGCATTGTAGTAGCCCCGTTGGTAATCTTGGCACGATGCTATGGCAAAGCGCAAATTGTTTACGCTGCCTACAGGCAAGGTGCGCGTTCTACCTATAACAGAGTAAAGGCTATCGTAACCAAAGCGGTAATAGTACCAAGTATTGGCTTGTAGGCCTGTCGCGTCTACTTTAATAGTATAATCTTTACTGCTATCGGTGGTAGTGATGCCGCTATTTACCAGAGTGGTAAACAGTGTATCGGTAGCTATTTGCCAGGTTA
>JAFDYM010000211.1 GCA_018267435.1 Bacteroidota bacterium
GGATACTGTACCGCGAGCCTGCTAGCTTTATGCACTACAGCTCTAAAAAGAAAGGCCTTTATGACATACGTCTGAACCCAGTGTTCGATTTGAAGACGGGCTTTGAAACAGGGGGCGATGGCAGGTTTGTGTTTAGTAGTGTACGGGGCTTAGAGGTGCGTGGTAACATTAAACGCGTGTTTAGTTTCTACTTCAATGTATTGGGCAATGCCTCTCGTCCGCCATTGTTTGTTACCGATAAGGTGCGCCGTGGTACTTATCGATATGTACCTGGTCAATCATACTGGAAAGACTACTCATCTAAAATATTCAAATTCGATGATGGTGTAGATTACTTCGATGCTCGCGGTTACATCAACGTAAATGTGTTGAAGTATATCAATATATCATTTGGTCGCGATAAGTTTTTTATAGGCAACGGTCAGCGTTCGTTATTCCTATCAGATTTTTCTGCCCCTTACTTGTTTCTACGCACAGACATAAAATTTTGGCGCATCAACTACCAAAGTATAATAGCCGAGTTGAACTCGCAATACATACGCGGTGCCGACCAGTTGCTACCTAAAAAGTATATGGCGGTGCACCACCTTAGCATACAGCCTACACACTGGTTAAACATAGGTTTGTTCGAGAGCGTGATAATGAAGCGCAGCAACCACTTCGAGATACAGTATTTGAACCCTATCATCTTCTACCGCGCTATTGAGCACGCTATGGGTAGCCCCGATAACGTATTGCTAGGTGGAGATTTTAAGATGAACTTTTTTAACCACATGCAGTTTTACGGGCAGATATTATTCGACGAATTGAACTTTAAAAATGCATTTGCAGGCAATGGTTGGTGGGCCAATAAATATGCCCTGCAGTTTGGCTTAAAGTATATAGATATAATACCTAACCTAGATGCGCAGGTAGAAACTAACATCGCGCGTCCGTTCATATACACGCACGAGGGCGACATAAACTACACACACTACAACCAGCCATTGGCGCACCCGCTTGGTGCCAACTTTTGGGAGTTGATATTCCAGTTGCGCTACCAGCCTATCAAGCAGTTGTTGATCAATGCCAAGTACATTGCTTCTACCGTAGGTAACGATACCTTGGATATAAATGGCGCAGTAACCAACTATGGCGGCGATATATTTATGAGCAGTGGCGGTGGCACTAGCGTAACGCGCGAGTATGGCAACAAAATAGGCCAAGGCGGCAAGGCTACTATTAACTACTTCCAATTGGTAATGAGCTACACCCCATGGCATAATATGTACATAGACTTTGAACTACTTTACCGCAACAAGAGCGGTAAGATTAGCAAGGATAATCCATCGTATGCCATGCAGTATTACCAATCTACCTTCTTTGTAGGTATTGGTTTCCGCATGAACATAGGGCATAAGAACTACGAGTTTTAGCGCCACCTAAAGCGCCAACATGAAACGTTTATTGCTGCTTACTATATCGGTTATTGTTGCACTGCTTATAGCAGAAGCAGCATTGCGCCTTGTGTTTCCTGAAGATGAAAAGTACTATATATGGCAGCCTAATCTGCACCATGTTTTCCATCCCGATACTACGGTGTTCGATGGTATAGCGGGCGATAAGGAGTTTAGTATAAATAGCACAGGTGCAAGGGGCGATGTGTTTACTTCTGCTACCAAAAACTATGTATGCGTAGGCGGCAGCACTACCGAGTGTGTGTACCTAGATAACCATGAGGCATGGCCCTACCTGCTACAGCAGCGGCTAGGCAAAGGCTACACCATAAGTAGCGTGGGTAAAAGCGGTGTAACCACCCGCGAGCATTACCTGCATGTAAAGTATACCGTGCGCAAGTTAGAGCATGTAAACGGCGTAATACTCAGTACGGGTATTAACGATTTTATGAAGTGCTTAAGCCAAGGCGATGGCTATAACGATGGCTTCGAGTTTACTAAACAGGTTGAGGACTCTTTGGTCAATACTATCTTTCTTAAAACAGGGCGTAGGCAGTATGGCGCATGGTGGCGCAGAACTGCCATATTCAACCTAATAAAGAATGTCTACAGCAGCGGCAGCAAGTACGTAGCGTGGCAGATACTGGACGACAACGGCGCTAACCTAAACACTTGGCGCGCTAACCGTGCCAGTGCAGCGCAGCTGCTAGATACTATGCCCAACTTGGAGCAGGCGCTTGATGAATATGAGCGCAACCTTCAGTTGATATATAATGAAACTAAAGCCCAAGGCCTTGACTTGATATGTGTAAGCCAGCCCGCTATATACACCGATAGTATGAGTGCGTATGAAAATAGCCTGCTATGGATGGGTGGGGTAGGTGCCTACCAAAGCGAGAGGGGGCATATCTATTATTCTGCAAAGGCATTAAGGCAGGGGCTTGATAGATACAACCAAAGGTTGCAGGCATTTTGCATGCGCAACGGCATACATTTTTTAGATGCCAATGCAGCCTTACCGCGCAATACCACTGTGTTTTACGATGATTGTCATTTCAACAAAAACGGCGCTCAGTTGTTAAGTAAGTATTTAGCGCAGGCTTGGCCGCACCAATAAAACGCGACAATCAACCTTCCGCCTATCGGCGAGTGTCCTCACTCGCCGCAATGTAGTAAGGTTGCGAACCCGCATTAAACGCGACAAACATGACAGGTAAAGACATCCTCAAACTGATAGGCTGTATAGCCTTACCGGTGGCAGTAGGCTCGCTTTCGGGCATTGCTACTATCGAACCATTGAAAGATTGGTACGTAACCCTCAATAAGCCGTCTTTCAATCCCCCTAACCAAATATTCGGTCCTGTATGGACCACGCTTTATATCCTAATGGGTATATCGCTGTATTTCATTGTTCAGCAGCCAGCTAGCAAAACAAAAACGCAAGCCCTGGTAGTGTTTGGCGTGCAGCTGTTCCTTAACTTTTGGTGGAGCATCATCTTCTTCACTTTCAAGAATCTGTTATTCGCCTTAGTAGAAATAATAGTGCTATGGATATTTATAGCTGCTATGATATATCTGTTCAGAAAGCTAAAACCAATAGCGGGTTACTTGCAGATACCTTACTTGCTATGGGTAAGTTTCGCCACCCTGCTTACCTACAGCATTTGGATGCTGAATAGGTAGCTTTGGTAAATACGAGTTGCGAAGTCTGAAATACGAAATGCAGTTTCTATCACAGATACCACAGATGAACACGGATTAAGAATGCAGAAAGTAGACTATGCGTTTAACTCTTTGTATTCTCGGTTTTCCTCTGTGCCTCCACGTTTAATATTTTGTATTGGCTGTTACCAAACAAACTGCAACACCTGCTTAATATCGGGGTGCAGGCTGTGGGCCACGGGACAGGTTTTGGCAGTGTTTTCTAATATAGTTTTCTCCTTATCGGTATAGTTGTTCTTTGGGAAAGTAAGCGTTACATGCACTTCGCTTATACGGCGCGGCTCAACGGCCATTACCTTGGTTACCTCGGCGGTAGTGCCTGTTATATCTACGCTCATGTCGCGGGCTTTTATACCCATTACTGTTAGCATACAACTGGCAAGGCCTGTAGCTACAATGTCGGTAGGGGAGAAGGCTTGGGCCAAACCGTGGTTATCAAGCGGGGCGTCGGTTATTACTTCGGTGCCGCTGTATAGGTGTGTCATGCGGGTGCGCAGTTGGCCTTCGTATATTACTTTCGCTGTCATGGTATAGTGTAAAATTTTTGTCAAGGGTAAACCTAAAACAATCTTTTGTCGTTTTAATTCAGTAATATTGATTTAATGATAATTAAGCGCTTTTTACTTCTATTACTCGTTGCATTTTCGGTGCAGCAGGCTACTGCACAAAGCGAAGCCAAGGTAAAGAACCCCTTGCAAGATTATCAATACAAAAAGGAGTACTCGCTAGGTGTGCGCCTACAAAGCAACGGCTTTTCGGTGTACACGCAATACGGTTGGATAAAGGACCTTAAGCGCAGCCGCCACATACAGTTGGAGTACAACTATTTTGTAAACTATGCGCAGAAGCGCCAAAAGCCCTACATTACCAGCAACGGCCGCGAATTTCTATATGGCTTCAACGGCCACTTCCATGCCGTACGTGCCAGCTTCGGCTTGCAGCGTGCCATATTCGATAAGGCCAACCGCAATGGCGTTAGGTTATCGTTCAGCGGCTTTATGGGCTTTTCACTGGGCTTGCTAAAGCCTTATTACCTCGACCTATTGCAGCCCACTAACGATGGGCAAATAGTGATAAAGCCAGAGCGCTATAGCGAGGAAAATGCACAGCGCTTTCTATCGTTAGATTCTATTGCAGGCGCCTCGCCTACACGCTATGGCTTGAACCAAATGCAGGTAATACCGGGTGTACACGGCAAAGTATCTTTAGACTTTGATTGGGGCACGCGCGATGCCTTTGTAAAAGCATTGGAACTAGGCGTAATGCTTGACCTATACTACAAGAACGTACCTATTATGGTAAACAAAAGCAACCGCTTCTACCAACTTGGGCTATACCTTGCCTTCCACATAGGTAAGCGGTGGTAGATGTTTAATACAAGGTTTACACAAAGAGTCCCGTTGGAAACGATACATGCATTTGCTAGCTAGAAGTACCACTTTTAGAAAAGGGGTACTTCTAGCTGAAAACAATTAAACTTTTCTCCAGCTATACCCTTAAAATCCGTATTATCTGTTTCATCTGTGTTCAACTACAAACCTTATAGAAACAAAAAAAGCCGCTTAGTTTGCACTAGCGGCTTTTTATCTTTAAAAGATGGGTGATTAATGGGGTTCGAACCCACGACCTTCGGAACCACAATCCGACGCTCTAACCAACTGAGCTATAACCACCATAAGTAAAGGGGATGCAAAAATAATTATCTGCGTGTAATTACAAAGCGCCCCTCACCAAATTATTTAGCAGCAGGCTCGGTTTTTAGGTTTGCCGTGCGCTCCACCCCGTTGAAAGGCGATTTAACCAGCTTACCGTTTTTATCCAATAGCTCCAGTTTTACCTTGGCTTCGCCCAGCGGCAGGCCTTCTATTACATACGGTGCCCACTTATCAAGCGTAAATGTGTTGCCATTTACAGTAGCACGTACCTTGTAGCCCTTGGCGCTTAGGTCGCAGTTAGTTAGGTAGAAGTCCAACATTAGGCGCTTGGTTTCTTTATCGCCCACATAGTCGCCTTTAGGGCGGCTGTAGAATAGGTGAGGAGCCTTTTCATCGAAGTTATCTTTAGCCTCGCCTACATTAAACTCGCTTAGTACATAAGCAGGGTTATGCTTTATACTTTCGTGGTAGCTGCGCGATAAAAATGCCAATAGCACATGGTGGCCCGGCTTTAGCTCGCTTACTATGTTCTTTTCGTAGCTGGCGTAGTAGGGAGCATTATCCATTATAAAGTGTATGTGTTGTCCTTTGGCCGAATTGGCGCACATACGCTCTTCCGCTCCTGGCGTTTGCTGCCCTAGGTCGTAGTTCATTACATCGAACTGAAAAGTGTTTTTGCCCTCAAACAGCTCGGCATGGTTGGCTGGGCTGTTCAACTTAAGGGTAGCCGCAGGGTAGTCGGGCGAGCCTTTCATTTCATATACCTTAAAGTCGCCCTTTTGGTATAGGGGCTTATTATCTTGCATCGACATAGTGAACACGGCTGCCGCGCTAAGTGCCGAAACGGTCAAAAACTTCATCATAATGTTTGGTTTTTAAGTGCTTACGAAGCTAAGGCAATATTTATACCTTTACCTCGAAAATATTGGGTTATAGATGTTTTTACGGGTAAAATACCCTAAAAAAGTGTTCCCCTTTGCATAGTTTAACGTGCCAATGCTCAAACGCCTAAAACAATTTACTGCCTCGGGTTCGCTCTTTAGCCTGCAAGTGTTCCAACTGCTGCGCTATGGTACCTTTATATTGGCGGGCGTAGGCTTTACCAAGCTAGGCCTTAGCCCTGGGCAGATAGGCCGGTTTGAAACCGTGCTACTGCTTAGCGGTATGCTCAGTTTCTTTTGGGTGTCAGGTGTTATAAGCGCATTGCTTTCGGTATATCCTAAGTATAATGAAGAGGAAAAGCGCACATCGTTGTTCAACACCTTTTTGCTGCTAACGGGGCTTAGCTTGGCGGCTGCGGCGGTGTTGTATGTTTTTAAGGCACCCATATTGGGTTTGATAGATAAGGACGGCGACCGCGCCTACTTTCAGTTGGCTATCATCTATCTCATCTGCAACTGCCCATCGTTTATTAATGAGTATATCCTCTTTCTTAATAATAAGAAATGGGAACTGCTGTGCTATGGCATTGCCACGGTGTTGCTTACGCTCGCATTTACCGTTTTACCCATCGCCTTTGGTTATGGTATAGAGTATGCCATTTACGGCATTATAACCGTTGCCATACTCAAGCTACTATTCAGCTTGGTACTGCTAGGCATCTTCGGCAGTTTTAGGCTCGATACTGCTATACTATTAAAAGGCCTAAGCCTAGCGCTTCCACTTATGCTATCCTTATTTGTTAGCGGCAGTGCTGAGTATATTGATGGTATCATTGTTAAAGCCCGTTTCGATAACGTGGGCTTTGCCGTGTACCGCTACGGAGCCAAAGAGCTTCCCATTCTACTTATAATAGCCAATACCTTTAGCACCGCTATGATACCTACCCTAGCCGCCAACCTAGGCGAGGGCATACAGCAGCTTAAGCGCCGCTCAACCCAGCTCATGCACTTTTTCTTTCCGCTAAGCATGGTGTTGATGTTGGCTAGCCCTTATTTATATAAATACGCCTTCAACGATAGCTTTCTATACTCGGCATTCATTTTCAATATCTACCTGCTATTGATTATACCGCGCGTATTGTTTCCGCAAACCATACTTACCGCCACGCAGCACAGTAAGTGGCTGGTAGCCTCATCACTTATCGAAATAGTCATTAACGTATCGCTAAGCATTTATCTATCAAGCATTATGGGCTTGGCGGGTATAGCTTTCGGCTCGTTTATAGCCTATGTGGTAGATAAGCTTTTCCTCATGGCAGTTAGCTACAAAGTGTTGGGCATCAAGCCTCAGCAGTACATCAACCTGCCCATCTTCGCATTCTATAATATAATGCTGGTGGCCGCCTTCGGCTTGGGGTATTGGATACTTGTAGGCTAAAGAGAATACAAGGTTCACGCAGAGTAAATACAAAGTTTTAACAGCCAAGAACCGCAGAGAAAAGCGTTTATGGGCCTTCCTGTTTACATTCCGCTATAGTTTTGCGCGCCACGCGCCTTCGTACTGTGGCGCTCCTGCTTTATCCGCCCCCATGAGCCAAACCGAGATAAAAACTCTGCGGCTCTATGCGTTTTCATCCTTTGCACCCTCTGCGTGAAACTGTATTTCGTACATCGGCCTCACATTTTTTTGAATAATCTGTAACCTTTTGCCGCAGGTTGGCGTAAACGGATGCATAACACTTGCAAAACGCAGACACATGAAAAAGTTATACATCTTACTTACAGCCGCCCTTTTTACAGCTACAGTAGCGCAAGCTAAAACTTATGTAGTTAACTCGGGCAAATGGACCGACGCAGCTGCTTGGAATGGCGACTACGCAGGTACTACTATAAGCGAAGGCGATGTGGTAATAATAACTGGTAGCGTAACCATGAACACAAATGTAGTGGTAGCAGGTACAGTAAAGGTTGAAAAAGGTGCTAGCATGGTGGGTATGAAAGACCTAGTAGTAACTAAAACCGGTATGCTAGTTAACCATGGCAACACAGTAATGAAAACGATAGTTAACGAAGGTATCATCAACAACAACTTGGTGCTTGAAACTATGGTAAACTTCGAAAACAAAGGCATAATAGGTAACGATAACACTATAGTAGCAGGCAACAACATACACCTTTACGATGGCAAGGCCGAAGGTAACGGTGGTACTTACTTTGCCAATAACACTGTAGTAAGCAACAGCGCTGCAGTAATAGGTAAAGATGTAAAAGTGCTTGAAGGCGGCATACTAATGGATGAGCAACCTGCTGTAGCACCTGCGGTAACAGTAAGCGCCAACAAATAAGAAACAATAAAACACGAACAAGCTATAATTACGAAACGCTAAGAGGCCCTGTAAGGCCTTTTTTGCGTTATACCCAGTAAGCAGTAGGCAATTTAATTAGTAGGCAAATAGTGTGCGTGTAGTGTACGAGTTGCTTTTACAAATTGATATTCTAAATAAAGAAGTAGGCAAGTAAAATGCATAAACTACACTCTACTTGCCTACTTCTTTATTTGCTTGTTGCCTACTGTTTTATTCTTCCCCAAAGCGCTGCTTCACCAACTTTACAAACAGCTTAGCCGATTGCGAGCTTTCGTACCAGTTCCAGGTGCGGGCTAGGCTGTTAACATATGCTTTGGCTACTTCGTAGTCGGTAGCGGCATCTATGGTTTGTACCGCCTTGTTCAGTTCATCGCTATTACCTTTAAATAGGTCGTTTACAAAAGCTATGCGGCGGTTAAGGTCCAGCATATCCTTCAGCGGTTTCATGGCATAGCGCTGATGTATTTCGGTAGTGGCACCGCGCCAGCGTTCGTTTAGGTCGGTACTGCCCTTTATGCGTTCGTTTATGGGTACTGCTTTTTCTACCGTATCGGTTATAGGGTTGTGGTTTAGCAGCGCAGGCTCATCTTCAAGCACTGCTACAGGCTCGTGGTACACAGGCTTCTGTTCTACCACTGGCTGCTGCCTTATTGTTACAGGCTCCTGCCTTATAGGCTCTTGCACTATGGCTTGCTGCTGTATAGGCTCTTCTATCACTTCTTGCACTGGCTCCTGTATAAATTCAATTATTGGCTTCTGCACAGGTGTTGCTACAGTCTGCGCTACTGGTACAGGTTCTTCTTCTACCACAGGTATAGTTACAGGTGCTATGGTTTGTTGTACTATAGGTTGTACTTGTTGCACAGGTGGCACTACTGGTGTTTCCATTTGTATAGGTTCTACGCGTGCTGCTACTGCTGGCTGCTCTACCTGTTGCACTGTTACGTCAGCCACATTGGTTTTGGCGTGGCGTAGGGTATCTAGCTCGTCGTATAGGTTGCGCACTTGCTGCATTAGCAGGTCGTATTCCAATTTACTTAGTTCGGCACCACCTAATCTGTTTGCTGTGCGGTTTATTTTTTCCAACAATTCCAATACATTCACCATATCTATTCAGTAATTTATAACACAAAGTTAGCTACATTGGTGCCCGCTACTATGGTAGTTTTACACAGCGGCTATATGCATAGAACGCATAAGGGTACGTTTTTGATATACACAAACAAGTATGCCAAGGCTGCTTGGCACTTTTTAATAGAAATATGTTTATAGAACCCCATATAGGCAATAGTCGCAGCGGATGGATAGAAGTAGTTTGTGGCAGCATGTTCAGCGGTAAAACCGAAGAACTGATACGCCGCCTGCGCCGTGCGCAAATAGCCAATAAAAAGGTAGAGATATTTAAGCCCACTATTGATACGCGCTACCATGATACCGATGTGGTAAGCCACAATGCCACTGCTATACGCAGTACACCCATTACCCATAGCGAGAACATACTACTATACGCCGACGGCATAGAGGTGATAGGCGTAGACGAAGCCCAGTTTATGGATGCCGAGCTGCCCGCAGTGTGCGAAAAACTGGCGCGCCGCGGCATACGGGTAATAGTAGCCGGGCTTGATATGGACTTTGAGGGCAAGCCTTTTGGCCCTATACCGGCCCTACTAAGTATAGCCGACTATATAACAAAAGTACACGCAATATGTGTGCAATGTGGTGATATAGCGCACTTTAGCTACCGAAAGTCGGCCGATAAAAACAAGGTATTGCTGGGCGAAAAGGATAGTTACGAGCCTCGCTGCC
>JAFDYM010000212.1 GCA_018267435.1 Bacteroidota bacterium
CTCCAATGTAGCACTGTTGGCTTCTTTATATTGAAGCGTTATAACATACTCTTTTTCATTTTCGCTCAGCATTTTCGGTGCGTAAAAATCTATCTTCTTAGCATCTAAAAAGCTAGCCCTATTATAGCTATACGCATTCTGTTTTAGTAGGTCTACCAAGTGGTCGCCGTGTACATCGCCGTTGGTTTCGTAGTTATCGCTACGGCGTTGTTTGTTTACACGCACCAGTTCATGGAACGAATACTTGTAAGGGCTTTTTACATTGAATGCCACGCTTACATCGGCCTCCATTAGGCGCACATATTTACCATTCTCTTTATGGTATTGCCTATATAAACCTGTAGAGATAAGGGAATCGTAGTAGAAGTTCTTCTTCATATTCTCTATGGCCTTTAGCATAACGGCGCGCGCGCCTAGGGCAGTTATTACTACCTCACCCTTTATCATGTTATCCATACCTAATGCTATGCGCAGCGTATCGCCCGTTTTGTAGTCGGCTATAGATAAACTTTCAGGCGTATAACCCACATACGATACCCTTATTGAATCTTTAAGATTAGATACTGGCAATGGCATTTCGAAATAACCATTATCCTCCGAAAGGGCTCCTAGTTGTGTGTTCTTAACTTGTATAGCCGCCATAGATAGCGGCTGGTTGGTTTCCTTATCGGTTACTACACCTACTACTAATATGTTGCCTTGGGCCAATGCGGCCAATGTGGCAACAGCCATCACCAATATTAATGTTAGTTTCCTCATACTCTCAAATCTATTAAATAAACGCAGTTATGCTAAAATTGGTATGGCAAAAGCAATGCCAATAAAAAAGCCCGCTATGTTTCCAGTAGCGGGCTAGCAACCAAAAGCAGGTTCAGCACTACCTTGCTTTCAATAATTTAAGTGTTTTCATAAGCATAATTTTTAAGTCAATAAACACTACATGGGTTCAACGCATGTAGCTGTAATACAAAATTAAATAACAGTGCACTGCGCGAAAAGTGAGAACCTATTATTTTACACAATTATTACATTGTATTTTTATAATAAAAGTTGCTTTGCCAGTCTTCAATTTTTTTTAAAAATTACTTGTATACGGAAGTGATACGGTTCAGCTCGTTAGCCATTCTTTTGGTTAGCATTTTTCGTTCATACTGTTCGTAGTCTTCGGTATCGGCCACTATGTTGCCGCTTGCGCATTTTTCATATACCTGCTTTATGGCAGCTTTTATTTCTTCCTTATTGTTGTAGCTAACGGTATATCCCGCTTTTGTTTTTGTAACTATATCGGCGGCATCGCTACCTGGCTGCCCTATACATATTATGTGGCGTTTGGCAGCTAGGTACTCGAAAAGTTTGCCCGGCACATCGTGCCTAAAGCTGGGTTCTATACCCGTAAACAATAGCAAGCCCGATGCCTGCATTTGATATGCCACTGCACTGCCATGGCTTACATAACCTGTAAAGTGGCAATACTCGGTAAGGTTATATTTTACTACGTCGCGCATTACATCGTTCTGCCCCTTGCCTACAAACACCAAGCGGCACTTGGCAGCAAAGGCAGCATCCTCATCTATAAGTTCGCGCAAGGCTTGCCAAAATGCTTCGGGGTTGCGCTTGGCATAAAATATACCTACAAACACCAAGTTGAATTTGCTTTGGTCAAGCTGCACATTCCCATCGGGCTGCATATCATCTTTATCGTAGCCATTGGTAATAAGGGTAACGGGCTTAGGCGTATGCTGCTGAAAGCTATGTTGCACCGTGCCTTGGGCTACCACGTTTACATCGGCTTGCTGTATTACTTTTTTATACAAGCCCTCGTACTTTTTGTATGCCGATGCCGATATACTGAAGTTGTGGAAATTCAATATCTCGAACCAAGGGTCTCTAAAGTCGGCAAGCCAAGGTATGCCTAGCTTAGCAGTTACGTTTTGGGCTATAAGGTGCAGGCTATGTGGCGGCCCGCTCGATACGATAGCGTCTACTTTACTCGTTTTTAAATACTGTAACAAGTAGTTTACCGATGGCCTTACCCAGCTTATGCGTGCATCGGGTATAAACAGGTTACCCCTTACATAGTTACCTATGTGTTTTTTTATGGTAGATACTATTGATGTTTTTACGTTGCCCACACCGCTTACCGATTTATCGGGCATGCCAAAATATCTAGCCACTTCAAACACAGGTTGCCTTATTACCTCTATCCCATCAGGTATATCCTTCATTAAGGTTTCGTCCTGTTCGTGTATATAAGGGTTTTCGGGTGTATAAATTACGGGCTCCCAGCCATAGCTACGCAAGTGTTTGGTAAATTTAAGCCAGCGCTGCACGCCCGAGCCACTGGTAGGTGGCCAGTAGTAAATAATAATAAGTACGCGTTTCATAGTGTTTCAATAGGTTCATAATAGGTCATGGTATTAGAAGGCAGCCCATTTATTAGGTTCAGGAATAAATGAGCTGCCAATAAAGAAGTAAGGCAGCGGAAGGGGTGGTTCAAAAACCCCTCCGCATGTAGCTGCCTTTTTATTAGTTTGCTTTAAGCAAGCGTATTGTTTTGTAGTTATCGCGGTTGGTAAGGGTTACCACATATACACCTGCCGCATGGTTGGCTAGGTCTATTTTTAGTTCGTTGCTGCCAATATTTATATCAGTGGCAGAAGTATATACTATTACACCTCTTACATCGGTTACCTGCACCTTGGCTTCAGCATTTTGCTTAGCGGTAAAGCGCACCATAGCTACATCCTTCACGGGGTTAGGGTATACGGCATCTACTTTTAGTTCGGCAATATCGTTTACGCTGGTTACGGCATTGCTGGTGTTCACCTCTACGTTTACATTGCTGGCGCTAGGGTTGTTGGCTGTAAGCGTTACCGTTTCGGTTATAGGTGTTTTGCTTATAGCCTCGGCATATACCTTGTAACTGCCCAATGGTATATTATTGAAGGCAAACATACCGCTGCCATCGCTGTAGGTATAAGCCACTGGCACATCGTTATCGGTAAGTAGGTTTATCTGTATGTTAGGCAGTGGGTCGCCTACGGCACGGTTGTTATGGTTGTTTATTACACCTAGGCCTGCGCCTTGGCTTACTAGCCCGCCTATAAAGCCCGGGCCGCCAGGGTTTGTGCCAGCTATAAGATTAATATCCTTATACCCTATGCTTCCGCTAGCTATTACCTGTGTAGCATTAGCCCAGTTTAGTTCATCGCCATAATAGGTAGGCATATAGTTGGCGTAGTCAATATCAGTGCTGGTAAGTGCCGCCTTTATGTAATAGTTACCTGTAGGTACTATAAAGTGATAGTAGCCCGAGCAGCCGTTGCCACTATCTATTATGCTATAGGTGGCATACTGTGTAAGGTAGCCGGCGGTATCGGTTACTAGGTACACTATACCATCGCAAGCTACACCACCACCAGATTTATTGATAGTGCCTTCGATAGTAACATGCGAAGGACCGCTTATAGTTATTTGCTTGCAAACCGAATCGGTACAAAAACTACCTGTAACTATATAGCATACCGTATATGTACCTGCTGTTGTGTAATTATGGTATGCATAGGTTCCTATTTGCCCATCGCCATAATTGTAATATCCATTAGGGCTTGGATCATCTGGTGTAAAGTTGGCCGTTAATGCGCTAGTTGCGTATGTAAACTGTGCATTGCAACTAGTACTTGTTACGCTTACTACCTGCGTTGTGCTATCGTTGCAGTATGGGGTATTTACTACATACGTTACAGTATAGGTGCCCGTTGCTGCATAGTTATGGTGGCCCGATTGCGTGCTTGTGGTGCCATCGCCAAAGTTAAAGTATGCGTTGCCACCCATAAGAAATGTAGAGTCTTGCGGATGTACATACAACACAGAGCCATATAGGGTGTAAGTAAAGTTGGCATTGCAGCTATCGTTGGAAGCATGAACAGTAGTACTGTAGCTACTGCTACCTGCGCAGCCAGCCGCACTTACAGTTACCGTGGCGCTATAATCACCCGCTGCGGCATAGCTTACAAGTTCGGTTGCATTTGTAGAAGTAGAAGGCGAGCCGCCTGGAAAACTCCACTGGTACGTCCAGCTTGGATTGGCATTGTTTAAGTAGTAGTTTATAGCTGTGCCATATAGCGTAGTGCCTATGGAAGTTGAAATATTGCATATATCTACATCTACAGTTTCGCATTGTGTTACTGTACAATAGCTATTGCTAAAGGTTGCGCACACATTATAACTGCCCGAAGCATTATAGGTATAGCTATGGTTAAATGGAAAGTTATCTATTGTTCCATTACCATAATCTATACTTATAACGGTACCTACAAATAGTTGCGATGAATCGGCTGGTATGCGGTAAAAATCAACCAAACCATTTGCATGGGTAGCAAAGGTAAATAGCGAATCTGTATGCGGACATACAGGGGCTGAAGTTGTAACTATTTGGCATACACTATCGGTACAGCCTGTAGTACTTACTGTTAAGCATACATTATAGTTGCCGTAAGTAGAATAAGTATGGCTTGGGCTAAACAGGTTTGATACCTGCCCATCGCCAAACGACCATTCGTAGCTTGCACCGGCCATATATTGCTGCGGCGAAAAGTTAACATCGTTTCCATACTGTTGCTTGGTCCAATTGGTGGCGCAGTTGGTAGTTGTGTTTACTACAAAACCTATATTCTGTATACAGCCGTTAGGTGTACTAACAGTTACATAATCGTTATATGTGTTATTTGCTGGGTAAACCACCGATGGACTATCAGATGTAGAGGTGGCAGGGCTGGCCCCAGCACCAAAGTGCCAATTGTAGGTACTGCCGTAGGGCGCACCTGTAATAGAGAAATTTACCGCGCCGCCCGATACACTTTGCCCTATGTATATATTGCTGTTGCCAGTACATACATCTACATGTACCGAGTCGCACTGGGTACTGGTGCACTGCGGCCCGCTATATGTGTAGCAAAGGGAGTAGTTACCAGTGGCGCCATATACGTGCTGCACGCCACCAGCGCCAACATAGGTAGTGCCATCGCCAAAGTCCCAAGTTATAGTAGCCAATAATGAGTCGCTAGCTAAAAAAAATGAGCCAACTAAAATAGTATCGCTATTGCCCTGTTGGCTTATTGTAGCGTAGGCACATTGAGCTTGGCTGGTTTGCCCTGCCAGCATTACAGCTAGCAGGGTAACAAGTGTTTTTAGTGTTTTCATAAGTTCGTCTTTTCTTGACGATACAAACTTGAAGACAAAAAAAGACCTTAGCAACCTAAACCATACAACATCTTACCTATATAAACGCGACATTAATGCGTGTTTCCAAATTTATAACATCCAAAAAATCTTACACGCCTAAGATAGTTTTTGGCTAAGCCAACCTTTGTATTTTATTATCTCGCTATCCTCCATTTGGGGGTTTTGCTTAGTGCCTATCAATTTCCTTATCGCTGTTTGAACATCCTTGTTACGCCTGTAATTGGCAACCTGTGCCATATCTTTCAGCAAGACTATTATGGCATGGTCAAAACTAAAATCTTTCTGCCCCAGCAATTGCGCGTAATCTTTCTCTACCTGTTGTATGCGGCTTAGCAATACTGCCTTATCTCCTGCTTCGAATGTTATAATCAATTCGCTTACTTCTACTTTTAGTTTAAAGGCTGC
>JAFDYM010000213.1 GCA_018267435.1 Bacteroidota bacterium
AAAAGGTAAAAAGTATACTTACCTAGTTATTGGTAAAAAAGAAGACCTTAACATGGATGCCTTGAAAGAACTTGGACCAGTTGAGGAACTAGAATTGAAAACATTGTTCGGATATTAATATCTGCAAACACATATAAGGAAAGGGATGCCACGGCATCCCTTTTTTATTTCTAATAAGGATGTAAATTGTACTTTAGTGAAAATGCAGGAGGATAAACATAACAATGGGCTTGAACCCCAAAAGTGGATTGAGCGATATGGCGATGCGCTATACGCTTTTGCCATGATGCGCCTGCATAGGATGGAGGTAGCAGAAGATTTGGTGCAAGATACCTTTGTTTCGGCCTATAAAGCCAAGGATACATTTTTGGCCAATGCTAGCGAGAAGACATGGCTTATATCCATATTAAAACGCAAAATCATCGATTACTTCCGCAAAAAATCGACTCAAAACGAGCTGAATATTTTCGATAAAGATGCGAAGGATGATTTTATGAATCATTTTTTCGATAAAGAAACTTCAGGCCACTGGGCCGAAGGTGGAAGCCCGCAGGCTTGGGGGAAAGACTTTGAAACAAGTGTAGAAAGTGATGAATTTCAGCAGATATTGAGCAACTGTTTGGGCAAAATACCACCCAAAGCAGCGGCGGTGTTTACTTTGAAAAACGTAGATGATTTAACTTCGGAAGAAATTTGTAAGGAATTGGACATTACGCCATCAAACTACTGGGTACTTATGCACCGTGCCAAGTTGCAGTTGCGCGAATGCCTTCAGAAAAACTGGTTCGGAAAATGAGTTTATTAAAGACACTATTTGCCAATTGCCGCGATGTAACCTTCCTGCACCAAAAGCAGCGCGAGGGCAAGTTGAGCTTTGCTGAAAGCATAGGCTACCGCTTGCACTTGTTGTATTGCAAGGTGTGCAGGCTGTTCATCCACCAGTCTGAGCAAATAGAAAAGTGTGTACACCATTCCAATAGCAAGCACAAATCTGAGCTAAGTGCCGATGCCAAAATAAAAATGCAGCGCGCTCTTGATAATGAGATGCAGTAATCTGCCTTAGCTATCCAATTTCCTTAATTGTCCTAATTATCTACCGCTGCTTGGCGGTAAAACATCTGTCTTTCCTTTTTTTAGATAAATTTGTTTCCGTCTTAAATCTATAAACAATGGCAGAAGCGATACGACTGGGCAGAATGACCGACACGATGGAAGAAGGCTTTTTGGCTGAAGTGAATGTAAAAGTTGGCGACAAAATAAAAAGCGGCGATACCATAGCCGAAGTAGAAACCGATAAGGCAACCTTGCCTTTGGAATCGTACTACAATGGTGTAATACTACACGTAGCAGCTAAGAAGGGCGACACCCTTAAAATAAACGACCTGATAGCGATAGTAGGTAAAGAAGGCGAAGACTTCTCTTCATTGCTTGGTGATGTACCTGCTGCGGATAAGAAGGAAGAGAAAGCAGAGCCTAAACAAGAGGCCAAAGAGGAGAAGCAGCCTGCTAAAAAAGAAGCCGCACAACCTGTAGCTGAAACTACAACTAGTGCAGATAATGACGACCGCCTAAAGGCTTCGCCATTGGCACGTGCCATAGCTAAAGAAAAGGGCATAGACCTAAGCAACGTAAAAGGTAGTGGCGAAGAAGGCCGTATAGTTAAGCGCGACTTGGAAAACGTATCGGCTGCTCCTGCTGCTGGCACTACAGCTAAGTCAACTTATGTTGGCGAAGAA
Organism: Bacteroidota bacterium; assembly: GCA_018267435.1. Taxonomy (GTDB): domain Bacteria; phylum Bacteroidota; class Bacteroidia; order Chitinophagales; family LD1; genus Bog-950. Next base: position 1,737 of record JAFDYM010000213.1, read on the forward strand.
AGCTACACCGATGCACGCGTAAGCCAAATGCGCAAAACCATTGCTCGCCGCCTAAGCGAAAGCAAAAACGGCGCTCCGCACTTCTACCTAACCATAGATGTGGATATGGACAATGCCGTAGCATTCCGCGCGCAATTGAATAACGTATTGCCTGCCAAGGCATCGTTCAACGATATAGTTATTAAAGCTGTTGCTAAGGCACTGCGCCAGCACCCTGCTATCAACTCATCATGGCTGGGTGATACCATACGCTACAACAACCACATACACATAGGCATGGCAGTAGCAGTAGAAGATGGCTTGCTAGTGCCTGTTATAAAGTTTGCCGATAATAAATCGATTGGCGATATAGGTGCCGAAGCAAAAGCATTGGCGCAAAAGGCTACAACCAAGAAGCTTGCACCTGCCGAAATGGAGGGCAACACTTTTACTATTTCTAACTTGGGTATGTTCGGTATCGAGCAGTTTACAGCTATCATCAATCCACCCGATGCTTGCATATTGGCAGTTGGCGCCGTAAGGCAAGAGCCTGTGGTAAAGGATGGCCAAGTAGTGCCTGGCAACAGAATGAAGTTGACCCTAAGCAGCGATCACCGTGTGGTAGATGGCGCTACAGGTGCCAAGTTTCTACAAACATTAAAACAGTTGTTGGAAGCTCCATTAAGTATATTACTCTAGTTCAATACTAGCAATTGCTTCAAGTGGAATAACGTTTCCACCTTTCAATAGTATATATCTTTCGGTGGTAGCCCATATAGTGCTACACACTTCTTTGTAGCCCTCTATCGTGTTGAATACAATGCGTGCAGGGCTACTAAAGTTATTGCCCATTAGCATAGCTAAATATAAACTACGGTTGCGCTCGCGCACTTCAAAATCAGTAAACTTTGTTTTTGGACTTGCAAAAGCACACTTCTTCAATTGCTCTTTTTCTATTGGTTCGGTATAGGTCATTATAGGGTAAATAGCTTGTTCGCTTATTAATACGGCATTACCCAAGCAAAAGTTACCTTTGATATACGCAATAGGTGTAGAAATAATTACAGTTCGTTTAGTCTTAAATTATGCAGGCATACCACAACATAGGGCAAGTATTTGCATCGGCATTCCATCATTACCCATTGAAGAATTACGCCTTTGAAGGCTGTACCGATGAGCAGAAAGCGAAAGGCTTATTGGCGCTATATGCGCATTGTACAGAAGCTGCGCAAATGTATGGAGGTGTATTAACCACCCCTGATAGTAGCGGGGCCTTGATATGGCTACCAAGTAAGCATTTTCAATTGGGCTTGTGGCGCGAAGTAGTGTCGGGCATGTGGCAAATACCCTTTAAGCTAGGTCCTAAAGCCACCCTGCGCTTAGTGAACCATGATGCCGAACCCGAAGACTGGATACGCGCTAACAGTAGCGATAACATGGGTTATATATGGGTAGTAGGCGTGTTGGCCGAAGCCCGAGGGAAGGGCTATAGCAGAAAGCTAATAGAACAAGCCATAGCCGACATGAAGCAGCAAGGCTTAACTGAGTTTTGGTTAAAGACTGAAGACCCTAAGAACGTACAGATATACCAGAAGCTAGGCTTTGAAGTGGTAAAGGAAATGATAGTAAAAAGCAGCGGCTTGAAGAGTTGGGTTATGAAGCGCACATAGCTTGTAAGCATAAGTGTTACAATACGTCAAATCATACACTTGATACATGGCATTGGGTATTCATTTTTTAATTTAGCTAGCATGAAAACTTTAGTAATAGGCGCAAGCACGCACGATTATAGATACAGCAACAAGGCAATAAAACTATTGCGCGCGCATAAGCACGTGGTAGTGGCCGTGGGCCGCGAAACTGGTGAGGTAAGTGGAGTGGACATTGAACACGATATGCCCGCCCAAAATGATATAGATACGGTAACCTTGTACATTAACCCTATGCACCAACAGGCATACTACGATAAGTTGGTTGAGCTAAAACCGCGTAGAGTAATTTTTAATCCCGGTACCGAGAATAGGGAACTAGAAGCATTGCTTGAGAAAAACGGCATAGCAACTGAAGAAGCCTGTACCCTAGTTTTATTGAACACGGGTCAATATTGAATTGTATCTTAGCAGTCTAAAACTAAAATACATGAGTTACTTAGACGGCATGCTGAAAGACGGCGCACTAAAAGGTAAAACTATTATAATAACCGGTGGTGGCACGGGCCTAGGCAAAGCCATGACGAGGTACTTTCTAACACTAGGTGCCAACCTAGTAATAACTAGCCGCAAGCTAGATGTACTACAGAAAACAGCCGATGAACTAGAAGCAGAAACTGGCGGCAAGGTACTAGCCGTACAGTGCGATGTGCGCAACTACGAAGAAGTAGAGAAAATGGTAGAAGCCAGTGTTGCTAAATTCGGCACTGTAGATGTGTTGCTGAACAATGCAGCAGGTAATTTTATTAGCCCTACCGAGCGCCTATCTCACCGCGCTTTCGATACGGTGGTAGATATAGTATTGCGTGGTTCATACAACTGTACTTTGGCACTAGGTAAATATTGGATAGCTAAAGGCGAAACGAATAAGAACGTATTAAGTATAGTCACCACTTATGCTTGGACAGACTCGGCCTACGTATTGCCATCGGCTTGCGCCAAGGCTGGTGTGTTGAGCATGAC
>JAFDYM010000214.1 GCA_018267435.1 Bacteroidota bacterium
AATACTATAATACTCGGTACGTGGGTGCATTAGCGTAAAATCGCCGTTGGCATCTACACCTACATAACGTGGGTATGAGTTGGTAGGGAAGGTAGCCGCAGGGTTAAAGCCTGCTTGGTTGCCAAAGGCATCTACCCTTATTCCGGGCTGTTGTATTGTAAAAGCAGGGTTGCTAACACCGCCACCTAAACCACCAGCGGTAGTTACGTTGCTTTGGCGCAGCTGCCCGGCACCTGCAGTAGTACTGTTGAATGTACCGCTTATATGTAGCTTGCGCACCGGTGCTGCTGTGCCTATACCTACTTCGCCGCTAGCTGCTACGCGCATCTGTTCTACGTTATTGGTGCGTGTTATAAAAGGAACGTTATCGGTAGTACCTACAAAGTTGGTAGCAGCTGTGGTACCTGCATTGCCCGTTACTTTCCAGAATAAACCATCGGCACTATTAGGCTCCCACTGTGTACCGTTATATACCAGTATTTGGTTGTTGGTAGGCGCATTGCTAGCTACTGGTACGTTCTGTATGCCTATCACTGCTGGGTTAGGGTACGTACCACTAAGGTCGCCCCCGGCTGTACCCAATGGGCCAGTAGGCCCAGTAATGCCAGTGGCGCCAGTAGCCCCAGTAGAGCCAGTAATTCCTGTTGCTCCTGTAGGGCCTTGTAAGCCCGTAGCACCCGTAGGGCCAGTAAGGCCTTGTATGCCAGTGGCACCTGTACTACCCGTAGCGCCTGCTGCACCTTGTAAACCCGTAGCACCTGTATTGCCTTGTAAACCTGTAGGGCCTGTGGCACCAGCTACGCCTGTAGCTCCTTGCAAGCCCTGGGCACCCGTAGCCCCTGTAGGGCCCGCAGTGCCTACACCACCGCATAATGATTGCCAACCCGTACCATTTACAAAAAAGTAGAAGCAATTTAAGTTGGTGTCGTACACCAGTAAGCCATTAGCTGGCGCTGCTATATTGTTACGCTGAACTGTAGTTAGCCTAGGAACTAGCACACCTCGGCTATTATCGCTTACATCCAATACTGAACTGGCATCGGGCGTTTGTGTACCGATACCCACATTGTTTTGGGCAACCAGGCACATACCCAAAGCACTAAAACATAATACTGCTAAGCTTAAGTAAACTTTCTTCATTAACCCCTTCTTTATACCAAAGACGCATATAATACAATAAAGGATGTGTGTGTATGATACAATATTTATCCTTCTTATCAATGCATTGCTAACATACAAGTTAAGGTGCTGCCCGCCGTGTGATATAAGTCATATTCCGATAAAATAGAAGGTTTTACCCTAATTGTGGTATTGTAACTTTATACTGTGCGGATGGGGGTTGTAATGAAATTTTTTGCCGGAAAAGCAGTTTGCTTTTTACCTTTTAGGGCTTTCTATCGTCATACATAATAAATAGCGTTTAATAAGTACTTTCGTATTTCCTTAGCTTACAATGAAGAAAAATTTAACAGCCCTATTTTTACTTATTGGTTTATACAGTAGTGCCATGCACATAGTGGGGGGCGTGGTATCGTATCGGTTTATAACAGGTACTACATACGAAATTAAACTTACCATATACAGGGATTGTGGTAGTTCTACGCCATTCGATTCGCCGGCAAAGCTGGGTATATTTGAAGATAACGGAGCTTTGGTAGAGGTGATTGATTTGTATTCGCCAGTAGTTACCCCTATACTACCCCCTAATGACAACCCATGCCTAACCAATACCACGGGCGCATGTGTTGAACAAGGGGTATATACTATTACCTATACATTCCCTTCGCCTAGTGTGGGCTATACTATAACGCACGAGCGCTGCTGCCGAAACAACAGTATTACAAACGTGGTAACGCCCGGCGATGTAGGTGCAGCATTTACGGCGCACATACCTCCATCTGCGCCATACCAAAATACTAGCCCCGTTTTCAATAGCTTTCCTCCGCTTTTTATTTGCCTTAACTCACCCATCATTATTAACAACTCGGCTACCGATGCCGATGGAGACCAGCTAGTATATAACCTATGTACCCCTTTAAGCGCAGGAACACCGGACGACCCTGCGCCAAGCCCACTTGGCCCACCATATAATGAGATTCAGTGGCGCTCGCCTTATAACTTAAACAACCTTATGGGCGGCATACCGCTAACCATTGACCCACAAACGGGTGTGCTTACAGGTACGCCCAATTCATTAGGGCAGTTTGTGGTAGGCGTGTGTGTGTCGGAGTATAGAAACGGGCAGTTGCTAGGTACCTACCTGCGCGATTTTCAGTTTAACGTAACACAATGCAACACGCCCATTACTAGTATACCTAGTGCCGATATAAACCCTAACACGGGTATAGGAGTGTATATACAAAACTGTAGCAACCTAAGTGTTACTTTTCAGAATAACACATACAACCCACCCCCTGCCAATGTGCCATTGAACTACAGTTGGGACTTTGGTGTAAACGGAATTTCTACCGATACTTCCTCGGCGCAGTTTCCTACCTATGTGTATCCCGACTCGGGTACATATTTGGTAAAGTTGATAGTAACCAAAGGTAGCGGCCCACAGGCTTGTGCCGATACAACTTTTGCCTATGTAAAACTGTATCCAACCTTTAATACAGACTTTAACTTAACCAATAACATTTGCCAGCAGGTAGAGGCTTCTTTTGCTGATAATACGCAAAGCGACCTAGGTGCAATAAATAGTTGGGCTTGGACCTTTGGCGATGGTGGCTCTGCTACTACCCAAAGTGCTACACACCAATATACTGCCCCTGGCACGTACAATGTAAGCTTG
>JAFDYM010000215.1 GCA_018267435.1 Bacteroidota bacterium
AATAATCATGTTGCCGTTTGGCTCCTCCACATCTATACCGATACCTATAGCCGCAGCCATAGGTTCGTGTACCATTTTCACTTCTTGACCACCTGCCTGCTCGGCGCTATCCTTTACGGCGCGCTTTTCCACCTCAGTTATGCCCGATGGTATACATATTACCATACGGTAACGGGGTGGGAATAAAGGTTTCTTTTGGCCATAAATCATGCTTATCATTTCGCGTATCATGCTTTCGGCAGCACGGAAATCGGCAATTACGCCGTCTTTAAGCGGGCGAACGGTCTTTATGTTTTCGTGGGTCTTCTCGTGCATCTGCATCGCCTTTTGGCCCACGGCTATTACCTTATCGGTACGGCGGTCAATGGCTACTATAGATGGCTGGTCAACTACAACTTTATCGTTATGTATAATGAGGGTATTGGCTGTGCCAAGGTCTATGGCAATTTCCTGCGTTAAAAAGTTAAATAAAGCCATGCGCGGACTTCGAGTATTAAGGGTTCAGTAATCGGGAGCAAAGTAGAGAAAATCTTAACAGAACCTGCCTAAGTTTTTCAACAAAATTATGCAGGTTATGAAGATACCTTTAAACGCCCGAAGCCGCGTGGTTATTGCATAATAAGCTTACCGTTTTGTATAGTTTTACCATCTGCCTCCAATTGCCACATGTAAATGCCTTTCGGCAGCGTGCTTACATCAATATTCGTAGCCTCGTTCTGCAGTAAGTGAGTGCTAAGCAACTGCCCAGTAAGGCTGTAAAGTTGAAGCGTAGTGTTACGGTTGGGTTGTTGCGATAATTCAAGTGTGAAATATCCTGAACCTGGATTTGGCGATAGCGAAACTGTGGGCAAATTTGAAGGCACATTACTGATAGAGGTATAGAGCGAGCTGTGTGGGGTGCCATAGGTGGCTCCACTCGCTTTTCTATAGAAAATCATCTCGTTTCTTTGTCCGCCATTCATACAAGCATTAGAATAATGGCTCTTCTGAAATGTTATCCCTAAACCTACGCCCATCCACAGTTCACCGTTCTCATGAATGGTATTATCTTGGCAAGGCGGGTTTGGATAATAGCTTGAATAGGAATACTCTGTAACATAGTTGGTTACACCTATACGAGATTCAGTGTATTGCGTATTATTAGTACAGCTATTGCAAATATACAGTTGGTGTACAAAAATGGGAGTGTCTATTTTTGTGATTCTGGCTGTGGTGGTAGAAGTTTCAATCGTATTAGGACCATTGCTATATATAATGTTATGGAACGTGTAGACTATAGAATCAGGATAGTAATTCTGCCTGTTGGTTACAATTTGAGAAATATATTTTTCCCCACCAGGGTTATTTGTCCTCAGTTGAAATGTATCACCCACCGCAAAGTCAAATACATCGCGAACCAAAGTCTGACTAAAAGATGCAAGGGGGAATATGAGAAATAGGATAGGTATAATGTGCTTCATAGTTCAAGGTTTCACCTCTAAGCTATAAAACTTACTTATAATATCAAAATTATTTTGCTATTTGCCTAAGTACATATAAGTAAATGGTCTCCAACAAGAAGGCAAAAAACAGCCAAGCGGGGAAAAAATCGAGCCTTATTAATCCCATTATTTGCCAGCCTTCGGTGTAGTGCCAAGGGCATTTGCCAGTAAGCAGTTGCAAGGCATAGCCCGAGGTAAATTCTACCGCATAAATGATGCTTACATCTAGCAGCAGCCTAATGGCAATATTATACTTGTGCATGGCCCTTACTACCACATTGCCGAACAAGGGTATCAGGCCATAAATAAGCACCATCCATATATAGCTATGCCCCGCCAGTGCCCAGCGTGTTTTACCGCATAAGGGGGTGTTATTATAAAAATCGGTAAATGCCGTAAAAAACACCTCGGTAGCTATACCGAAAGCAGCAAAAAAGATGACCAAAAATATGGTTTGGTGGGCATTGGGTTTGGCGAGGGTCATGGTGCTGAAATTGTGGCTGCAAAGGTGTAGAATAAATCAAAAAATCCACCTACCAACGCAATAAAACATTCTTTTCATTTTGCTCTTGCCCTATTACAAACTGCATATCTTTGTAGCACTAACACATTCACAACCTATGTACGAATCACAGAGTTATATTCAAACCAACCTGCGCGATGAGGCCCGTTATATTTCTAAAGTTTATGCCTTTATGGCGGGTGCATTGGCCATAACTGCAGTTACATCATTCGGTGTACTAAGCAGCCCTGCCTTGCTTAACTTTATACTTGGTAGCAGCCTTGTGTTTTATGGCTTGCTTATAGTAGAACTATTGGTAGTTGGCACGCTTGTAGCAGCTATTAACCGCATACCTACCGCCGCAGCCTATGCCATATTTGTAGGCTATGCGGTGCTTAACGGCCTTACCTTGTCAAGTGTGTTTATTAGATATACCTCGGGCAGTATAGCCAGTACCTTTTTTATAACCGCTACTACCTTTGCGGTAATGAGCACGTACGGCTTTTTTACCAACCGCGACCTAACCAAAATAGGCAACTTAGCTTATATGGCATTGGTAGGTTTAATAATAGCTTCGCTAGTTAACCTCTTCCTAAACAGCCCTGCCTTATACTGGATAACCACTTACCTAGGCATATTGATATTTGTGGGCCTTATAGCCTACGATACGCAGAAAATAAAAGAGCTTTACCAAGCAGGCCACACCCAAGGCGAAATGGAAGGCAAAGGTGCCATAATGGGTGCGCTATCGCTATACCTTGATTTCATTAACCTATTCCTAATGCTATTGCGCCTATTCGGCCGTAGCCGCGACTAGCATTGAATAAATACACCTTTTTCGAAAAGCCCCTTTCGGGGCTTTTTCTTTTTGGCGCGGTACTTGCATATATTAGCCTTATAGACACCCGTGCGTATGATAAAGCAACTAGCCCCCATTGCCTTGCTAAGCTTACTTGTAAGCTGCAACAAAGCCCCCGATGTATTACCAACCAACGTTACGCTTTTTAAAGACCCTGGCCTAGATGTAAGCTGGGACCAAAGCGGTAGCAACCGCATAGCTTATAGCGTAAAGGGCAGCGATAGTTATTATGACATTCACTTTGCCAACCCAAATGGCGGCAACGATACCTGCCTTACCTGTAACCACCCCGATTTGCCCAATAGGCACATTTGTGCGCCCCACTGGCACCCTAACGGACAATGGCTGCTTATTGTGGCCGAAAAGGCCACACACCCGGGCAGTAGCACCGATGCACTACCCGGCTTTGGCGCCTATTGCGATATATATTTAATAAGCAGCGACGGTAGCAA
>JAFDYM010000216.1 GCA_018267435.1 Bacteroidota bacterium
CAAAATGAAAGAGTTTGAAAGAGACTACTTGACTCAGTTAAAAACACGCTTCCCTCAAGTATTGAAAGGCCTTAACAAGCCTATGAGCGAAGAAACTGAGAAGCAATTGAAAGACCTTGCTGCTGAAGTGTCATTGACTTTTTACTAGACCATAGCTGATTGATATATAATGGCAAACCTTAAAGAAATACGCTCACGCTTATCAAGCGTTAATACTACGCAGCAAATAACCAAAGCTATGAAGCTGGTGGCTGCTAGTAAGCTGAAGCGTTCGCAAGATAGGATCATGCAGATGCGTCCGTACAGCGAAAAGCTGAACGAGATACTGAGCAACATAATGAGCAACTTGGAGGGCGGCGCATCGCTTAGCTTTAACCAGGTACGCGAACCTAAAAAGGTGTTGATAGTGCTGATAACGGCCGATAAGGGCTTGTGCGGTGGTTTCAACTCGAACCTGATAAAAACTACACGTAGGCTACTTACGGAAACCTACGCGGCACAAAAGGCTAGCGGCAACGTTACCATATTGCCTGTAGGTAAAAAGGGTTACGATTTCTTTAAGAAAGAGAAGGATCTAAACTTTATTGCCGATCACCTTACCTTGTTCTCTAACCTTAGCTTCGATAACTCTCAAGCAATATCAAGTGTATTGATGAAAGAGTTTGTGGATGGCAAGTACGATGTAATAGAGCTTGTGTACGCTAAGTTTATAAACGCTGCTACACAAAACTATATGGTAGAGAGGTTTCTACCTGTAGCAGCAGCTACGCCTACTACCAAAAAAGTGGCGAAGGCGGATTATATTTTCGAGCCTAATAAGGAGCAATTGCTAGAGGAACTAGTTCCGAAAATATTGAATACGCAGTTCTTCAAAGCATTGTTAGATAGTAACGCATCGGAAAACGGTGCACGTATGGTGGCTATGGATGCCGCAACTAACAATGCGCAGGAACTGTTGCGCAACTTACGTATACAGTACAACCGCGAGCGACAAGCTGCTATTACCAAAGAGATATTGGAAATAGTGGGTGGTGCAGCAGCGCTGGAAGAAAACTAGAAAACAAAACACAGAAAGCCTCCCGAAAACGGGGGGCTTTTTTAATTTTATACACTTATGGACAATCTTCACCAACATATAGAAGCACTGGTATTTACCTCGGAAAATGCCATTGATAAAAGCGAGCTTACGCTAGCTGTAAATAAAACTTTCCCTGAAAACAAGGTGGACGAGACCTTGGTTGAACAGGTATTAGTTGACCTACAAGAAAAATTCAAGAGCGATATATATGCCTTTGAATTGCGTGTAATAGGTGGTGGCTACCAGTTTTTTACCAAGGCAGCTTACCACACTACTGTGGCTACCTTAATAGGTATGCGCGAAAAGAAACGCTTGAGCACAGCCGCTTTGGAAACACTGGCTATAATAGCTTACCGTGGCCCAGTAACTAAAAGCGAGTGTGAAAAAATACGCGGTGTAAACTGCGACTACTCGGTAGAGAAATTGCTAGAGAAAGAACTGATAGAAGTAGCTGGTAGGATAGAAGACGCACCAGGTAAGCCTGTGCTATACAAAACTACGCAGACTTTCTTGGATTACTTCGGCATAAACTCGACTGCTGAGCTACCTAAGTTGAAAGACATACTAATGCCGCAAGATGAAAATACATTGGGTACTACACCTGAACTAGTTTCAGATTTGCCTGCTGAAAACGTATTGGTTGAAGATGTATTGACCGCTGCCGAAGAGCCAACAGATGTTGTAGCTGATGATGCAACAGATGCACCAAGGGCAGAAGAAGCAGGTGAAGAAAAAGAATAAACACGGCACTAAAGCCAACCAAATACTACAGTGCCACGTTTAACTAGCGTGGTATTTGTATGTAGCTGGTATAATTCAGATATCATAATATATGTAAAGCCAAATAATGCTAGCATATTTGGCACAAGCCTTGAATAATTGAAGAAAAACATACCCTATATGAAGAACAAAATTATACTTGCAGCAGCAATGATGATGACCGCATTTGTAGCCATGGCACAAGTGCAACCTGTAGGCCACCTTACCATATTCTCGGAAGCTGGCGATAAGTTTTACCTGATACTTAACGGAGAGAGGCAGAACAATGTAGCCCAAACGAATTTGCGGGTAGAAGACTTAACCAACCAATACTATACAGCTAAAATAATTTTTGAGGATAAGGCCTTGCCGGAGATAGAGAAGAAGATGCTGATGATAGCAGATGCTGACGGCATTATGAGCGATGTGACCTATAAAATAAAGAAGAATGCTAATAACGGTAAGCTTACGTTAAACTACTTTTCTTCGCTACCCGTACAACAAGGTTTTAAAGCGCCTAGTAATGTACATGTGGTACACTACGGTACGCCTGATGTAGTTGTGGTGCAGCCTTCAGCTACTACTACTGTTACGCAAACAACCACTACTACTACAGGCGGCACTACAGGCGTTAACGCTACGGTAAATATGCCTGGCGTAAATATGAACGTGAACATAACAGACCCTACATTGAATACATCATACACTACCACTGTTACTGAAACCTCTACTACTAATGTGCAGCATACAGGGCATAGCCAACCAGCTAGTAATTTTGCTTGCCCTAACCGTTACTACATGTCATCGGGCGATTTTAGCAGTGCACTAGCAACTATAAAGGGCCAGAACTTTGAAGATAGTAAGCTAAAAACCGCGCAACAGATAGCTAGCAGCAACTGCCTTAATGCAAGCCAAATTAGCGATATATGCCGTGTGTTTGGTTTTGAACAAACAAAGCTTGACTTTGCCAAGTTTGCTTATGATAGATGTACCGAGCCTAATAACTACTTTAAGGTAAACAATGTGTTTAGCTTTAGCAGTAGCAGCGATGAGTTGAATGAATATATAGCAACTAAAAAATAATCGAAAACCCCGCATATGCGGGGTTTTTTGTTCTAGAAACTCCATTGCAGCTTGGGGTGTAATGGGAAAAATGTATTTTTTTTGAAATTTCTAGCCATTTAATATTGACAAACGGATATGTTAGTATTAATTTTGTGGTAACCTTTTGCAAATATTGATATCAATTGAGCCACACATGAAAAAAAATTACGTTCTTGCATTGCTCTCATTCGCAATGTTTTTTACCGCCGATGCCCAACAAAATGTGGGTATAGGCACTAACAATCCTGAAACCAAACTACAAGTAAACGGTGCTATTAGCTTAGTACCTGTTGACGATGCAGCAGCGGCTAGCGTAACTATACCTGATAACGTATCGGTGTTTAGACTAAGGCTAAGTGCTGGCGGAGGTAATACAACATTAAGTATTGCTAGCCCTAAAGAGGGGCAGTTACTTACAATTTTCAACGAAGATGATAATGCTGCAAGCTTTGTAGGCAATACTATTAATGCTAGCACCGGTGTAAGCAGTTTTGTATATCTAAATGGCAACTGGCGTTTAACTGGTTCAAACTCTATTACAGGGCCGCAAGGTCCGGCAGGCCCACAGGGGCCTATTGGCCCAACTGGAGCCCAAGGTGCAGCAGGAGCACAAGGTCCACAAGGCGTGGCTGGTCCCCAAGGTCCGGCAGGTGCTAATGGCGCTGTAGGCGCGCAAGGTCCGGCTGGCCCTCAAGGTCCAAAAGGAGATACTGGAGCCCAAGGTGCAGCAGGAGCTCAAGGCCCACAAGGTGTAGCAGGCCCACAAGGCCCTGCGGGAGCTAATGGTGCGGCGGGTGCACAAGGTCCGGCTGGCCCTCAAGGCGCAGTGGGTCCTCAAGGCCCAAAAGGAGATACTGGAGCTCGAGGCCCACAAGGCGTGGCTGGTCCCCAAGGCCCTGCAGGAGCTAATGGAGCAGCAGGTCCACAGGGTGTAGCAGGTCCGGCAGGTGCAGTAGGTCCTCAAGGCCCTGCTGGTTCGGCCAACATTAATGGTACTACTAATTATGTAGTAAAGTTTACAGGCGCAACTACAGGTGGCAACAGCAGCATATACGATAACGGCAATGTAGGTATAGGCACAACAAGTCCTGGTGCTTTGTTGCATGTTAATGGGTCTTCTATAATAGCTAATGGAAACGTTACCCACTATGTAGCACACGGTAACAATGCGCGCCAAACTTTGCCTGCAGCAAATAACGGCGCAAGTTCTGGCGAAGCTAACCTAGTGTGGTGGGTAAGCGAACCAGGCATGACATGGACTGGAGCTGGTATAGCACGTAACATGTACAATACAACTAACTGGCCAAGGATTAATACTAACCTTTCGGGTCAAATGATACGTTTTGATGAAGGTACAGGCATTATCTTCACTACCGAATCATCGGCTGGTGCGCGTAACAACCCACTAGTATTAGGTGGAAATAGCGTAACAGCTAGTAGCCTGTCGGGCAGTGGCAATGTACCTGTATATGCCGATAATAACGGTACCCTTTACAAAGGAACACCAGTTAGCGGTGGTACAACTATTCGTTCGGTGAAACAAACAGCGAACATATCTACTGCCAGTGCTACATTTAGCGATATGGGTGCATTGACCCTAACGTTTACACCAACCAAAAGTACCGTATATGTGTTCTTTTCGGCAGGTGTTGAAATAAGCACATTCGGTATGGGTATTGGTACATTCCGTATATTGAAAGACGGTGTATCGGTAGGCGCTACCAAGTGTTTGCTACAAGATTATGATGAGGATTATTATGGCAACGTATACCAGGTAGTAGGTGGAAATGCTGCTATAAACGGTATACCTGTGGCTGTAACACCCGGTGTAGCCACTACTATAAAAATGCAGTGGAGGCATAGTGGTTTTGTAAGCGGTACCAGCCTATGGTGCTACCCTGCCACCTACCCCGATGCACACCACGGCGTGTTAACTATTATGGAATAAGTAAAACAGAAAGAAGAATGAAACTGTATATACTATTGGCAGCTTTTATAGGTGTTACTTATACTAGCTCTGCACAGCAAACCCAAAATGACAACGAGCGAAAGCCCACAGGTAAATTTACATTTGCCAACAATGGCGAAACTATAACCATAACAGATATGATAGAGGGTAAAACCTATACCTATCCCGCTAACGATACCTTGCATTATGCTATGATGCGCAAGTTGATGCCTGAGCGCCCTATAATGAAAGATAGGTCCGCACCTACCGATAGAAAACGCGAAGATGTAGTAAGGTAGTGCTTGCCACAATGTATAAAAAAAATAAGCCGCAACTGTTATAGCTGCGGCTTATTGTTTTTATAAGGAATCGATATTAGCTGTAATTGTAAAACCCCTTACCTGTTTTCTTGCCTAAGTGCCCCGCTTCTACCTTTTGCTGCTGTATGCGCGATGGGCGGAACTTAGGGTCTTGATGGAAGGACTCGAATAGGGAAGAAGTAACGGCAAAGTTTACATCGTTGCCCAGCATGTCCATCAGTTTGTAGGGACCCATTTTAAAGCCTGCGCTTTCCATTAGGGCATCTACGTTTTCCATGGTTGCCACACCTTCTTCAAGCAGGCGAAGACTCTCGACATAGTAATGTCTTGCCACGCGGTTAACTATAAAGCCAGGGCTATCGGTACACATTACGGGCACCTTGCCTATGGTAAGTGTAAGTTGTTTTAAGGTTTCAGACACTTCCTTACTAGTTTCTACAGCGCTTATTATTTCTACCAGTTTCATTAAGTGTGCAGGGTTGAAGAAGTGCATGCCTGCTATACGTTGTGGATGCTTTACATCCTTCGCTATGCGGGTAATAGGTATTGAAGAAGTGTTGCTGGCCAATATGGTGGTTTCGCTGTTTATTTCAGCAAGCTTGCTGAACAGTTCGCGCTTAGGTTCTAGCTTTTCTACTATAGCTTCTATTACTAGGTCAGCCACTAGGTCATTTACATTAGTAGTGTAGCTAATGCGCCCAAGGGCAGCACTTTTATCGGCATCTTTCAGCTTGCCCTTGCTTACGGCAAAGTCAAGGTTCTTGGTAATGGTGTCTTTCGCCTTATCTAGTTGCGATTGTCCCAAATCGAACAATACTACGTTAAAGCCACTTTGCGCAAATACCTGCGCTATGCCTAGGCCCATGGCGCCAGCGCCTGCTACGCCTATTTTTTTAATTGAACTCATGCCGTAAAAATGGGATTTAATGCTTGTTAATTATAGCCCATGGGTAGAATTATTCACCCCCGTGCTCGTGTTAAATTAAATACATTTGCTGTTCTAATTTCTGTTATGATAAGTTTTAATCAATTCACGCTAAAGAACGGCCTAAAGGTGATAGTTCACGAAGATGCTACCACCGCCATGGCTGCTGTAAATATTCTATACAAAGTAGGCTCGCGCGATGAGGACGCCGAGCAAACGGGCTTCGCGCACTTGTTCGAGCACTTTATGTTTGAGGGTTCTGCAAATATCCCTGAGTTCGATACGCCATTGCAAAACGCCAGCGGCGAGAACAATGCCTTCACCTCGAACGACATTACCAACTACTATGACATCCTTCCTGCCAATAACATTGAAACTGCATTTTGGCTAGAGAGTGATAGGATGCTATCGCTGGCTTTTGAAGATGAAAGCCTGAACACGCAGAAGAACGTGGTGATGGAAGAGTTTAAAGAGCACTACATCAACCAACCGTACGGCGATGTGTGGCATAAAATGAGTGCGCTAGCCTACAAGGTTCACCCATACCAATGGCCGGTAATAGGCAAAGAACTATCGCACGTAGAGAAAGTGCAGATGCAATCAGCGAAAGATTTCTTCTTTAAGTACTACCGCCCTAACAATGCGGTGCTAGTGGTAGCGGGCAATGTAAAAACCGACGACATAAAAGTATTGGCAGAAAAATGGTTCGGCGAAATACCGAGCGGCGAAGCGTTTACACGCAACCTACCGCAAGAGCCTGAGCAGACCGAGGCGCGCCTGCTTGAAGTGAAGGCCGAAGTGCCCGTTGACTCGATATACATTGCTTACAAAATGTGCGAGCGCAACCACCCAGATTATTATGCTATCGACTTGCTGCGTGATATATTAAGCACAGGCGATTCATCTAGGCTATATCACCAACTGGTAAAGGAGCGCAAACTGTTCAGCAGCGTAAGCGCTTACACTACTGAAACTATAGATAACGGCTTGTTAATGGTAGAAGCCAAATTGAATAAGGGCGTAACTATGCAAGAGGCACAAGCAGCTATTGAAGAAGTGCTACAGCAGGTTATAGATGCACAGGTAAGCGAGGAAGAACTGGTGAAGGTGAAGAACAAAATGGAGTCGTACCTAGCCTTCGGCGAAACCAATATACTGAACCGCGCCATGAACCTGGCGTACTTTGAAATGCTGGGCGACGCCAATGGAGTAAATCAGGAAATAGCCAAGTATAATGCCGTAAGCGCCGAGCAAATGCAGCGCGTAGCGCGCGAGGTGTTCCAAAAGAAGAACAGCAACACCATTTATTATTTCAGCAATAACTAAGAAGACAATACAATGAGTATAAATAGGGCGATAGAGCCAGCCATTAACCTAATAGAAAGCGTGGTGCTGCCTAAGGTAGATGTGGTAACACTTGATAACGGCGTGCAGGCACACGTAATAAATGCAGGCGAGCAGGAGGTAGTAAAGATAGAATTGCTGTTCAAAGCAGGTAAGTGGTTTGAAACAAAGAACCTGGTGAGCGACTTTACCAACCGTATGCTGCGCGAAGGCACTGAAAGGCGTACAGGTAAAGAGATAGCCGATATATTCGACTACCACGGTGCTAATGTAAACTATGCCTCGGCGTACGAAACGGCTGGCGCTGTAATGTATTCACTTAGCCACAAGGCAGAGATATTGATTCCATTGTTGCATGAGGTATTTACCGAGGCAATTTTCCCGGCGAACGAATACGACACTATAGCCAACAACCGCAAGCAAAGGCTAAAGGTAGATTTGGAGAAAAACGACTTTGTAGCCAACCGTACCTTTGTAGATGCGCTATACGGGCAGCAACACCCTTATGGCCGCGTAACCAAGTTTGAGGACTTCGATACCATGAGCCCTGCCGACTTGCGCAACTTCTATAAGCAATATTACAATCCTGCTAACTTAACCATCATTGTATCGGGTCAGGTGAAAGATAGCTTGCTGAAAGAGTTGAACAAATACTTCGGTAGCACTAGTTGGAAAGGATAAACGGCTAATGATACTATTAGTCATCCTGTTGAATCATCGGCGCAATTAGTGCACCATATTGAAAAGGTGGACTCGGTACAGAGTGCCGTAATGGTGGGCAACATCAGCATCAACAAAACGCACCCCGATTTTCTTAAGCTAAGTGTTTTGAACACCGTGTTCGGTGGTTACTTTGGATCAAGGTTGATGAGCAACATTCGCGAGGAGAAAGGCTACACTTATGGTATCTATTCATCTTTCGCATCGTACCCCCATGGCGGCTTTTTAGAAATAGCTACCGAGGTGGGCAAAGGCGTGCGCGATAATACTTTGAAGGAAATAGAGTTTGAGATAAACGACCTGCGCAATAATCTGATAGACGAGGAGGAACTGCAAATAGTGAAGAACTACATGAGCGGTAAAATACTGCGCAGTATTGATGGCCCGTTGAAACTATCGGAAACCATTAAAGGCTTGATTATCTATGGGCAAACTACCGACTACATACACAACTTGTTAAAAACGGTGCGTGAGGTAAAGGCTGAGGAGCTACACGAGCTTGCAAAAAAATACCTTGATTACGACAAAATGTATAAGATAACTGTAGGTTAAGCGTTAATGCAACTAAATACTGTTACCTATTATCTTTAACATTGTAGTGTATTTGAATATTGTAATGAAGAACCGTTTCTATTTATTGATGATTTTGGTGCTGGGCACGTACATGGGCAGCTATGCGCAAACCGTATTTGCGCCCGACCTACAATGCGTACAAAACGATAACGTAAGTGGCGATATAACCCTTAGCTGGACCAATGCTACCAATACCTGCGGCACCTTTGTGCAGTACACCATATATGCGTCGTCTAACGGTCCCGATGGTCCTTACAATCAAATAGCAGTAACCAATCAAGCGGCTACTAGTCATGTGCTGGTTAACTATTTAGGTACTTCGTCTACTTGGCACTTTTATATGGAAAGCAACTACAACTGCCCAGGCGCGGTTGTGTTGAAGAGTGATACCGTAGATAACCAACCACCAGCCACACCGCAAATAATAAATGTAACAGTAACGGCAGGCAATGATGTAATCTTTAATTGGGAGCCCAGCGCATCGCCGCAAACCTATGCTTACATCATTTACTACTTTATACCTAATAACCAAACTGCGCTAACGCTTGATACGGTGTACGGCAGGTTCAATACTACTTATACTGATATTATTGGCGACCCAAGCTATGATTCGTTGGTGTATACTATTGCTGCCTTTGATAGTTGCGGAAGGATAAGTTCGTTCAACACGCTACCTCACAACACCATATTTACGCGCCTTAGCTCGCAAGCCTGCGAGAAGGCCATAAAGTTAAACTGGAATAAGTATAACAATTGGCCACAGAGTGTAAAGGAATATCAAGTATGGGTAAGTGTGAACGCTGGCCCGTTTGTTAACTCTGGTACTACTACCGAAACCGAATTCGATTTTACGGCCTTTAACGATGGCGACTCGCTAGGTGTGTTTATACGCGCTATAAGTGCTGCCGATACCACCGTTACATCTGACGGTAACATAGTAGCTACACGCGCTAGCATAGTACAGCCGCCAGCCTATATGTATATAACCAATGCTACAGTTGACCTAGATAACCATATACAGGTAACTTGGATGGTAGATACTTTGGCTGAGTTGATTTTCTATAAGCTTGACCGTAGTACAAATGCTGTTAGCTACCAAAACGTAGTGCAGTTGCCGGCGCCTGACCCTTTAAACTTTTTAGAAACATACGGCGACTCATCGTCTATTACCCCGCAGAACAACCCTTACTTTTATAAGGTTACTGCCTTCGATAG
>JAFDYM010000217.1 GCA_018267435.1 Bacteroidota bacterium
AATGAAAGTGATATGATATTAAGTACTGCAGCTAATAAGGGTGGCGATATATATATACACGGGTCGCAGGTAAGTAGTGGCTGTATAGCCATGAGCAATTACTATATTGAGGATATATACCTATACGCAGTTAAGGCACGTACACGTGGGCAAATGAAAATACCTGTACACGTATTTCCTTTTAAAATGACAGTAAGTGCTATGAACTACCACGGTGTAGTTCCACAATTGCAGAAGTACCTACCTTTCTGGAATACCTTAGTGGATGGCTATAGGATATTTGAGCGAAAAAATGAAGTGCCTGATGTGTGGGTAGATGATAATGGAACATACCGTTATCGCAATCCTATAGTTACTACAGCATCTAAGTAATAATACATCAAACTGTGTCAATACACGTTTAGCGGTTCATAAGCTATTATAGGCTTTGGTACTTAGCACTTATATTTGGTGCTATGAAATTACTGCGTTACACATTTTACACCTTTGCCATTCTTATTATTTTGGGCGTGTTGTATTACCGTATATGGTTTTTGCGCCAGCCCGAAAGAACAATACCATATAGCGAGAAAGTGTTTGTAAGCCCTGCCAATGGTGTAGTAGTATCAGTAAATAAATGGAACGCCGATGTGCTGGCAGTAAAGAAAGGCGATATGGGCCTTATACACGTGTGGACACAAGATGTGGATACCGCAGGTACTATTATATCAATACAAATGGACCCGGCTAACGTACACTATCAGCGTGCACCACACGATAGTAAAGTAGTGGCAGAAAAGCATACCAAAGGTAGTTTCAATAATGCCATAGTTATGAGCAACGAATATGGTATACGTTTCGAGAATGAGCATAACGAAATGCTATTTGAAAATACTGATGGTAAACGTTATAAAGTTATTCAGCTAGCTGGTTTTCTTGCTCGACGTATTGAGGACTATGTAAAACCTGAGCAGCAAGTAAAACAAGGTGAAGTAATAGGCCTTATAAAACTTGGTAGCCAGGTAACTGTTTTATTGCCTAGTGGTGTTGATCCTAACGTAAAAGTAGGTGAGGTGCTAATAGACGGTGAGTCTATTATTGGTAAATACGCACAGTAGTTACTTCTTGTTTTTATTGCGCCATTCCCAAGGTGGGGTAGGGTAACTATTCTGCCATAAACCTATGTGCTGTGCACGTGCTTGGTTTTCCATTGCAGCATATTGCTCATTATTGCTATAGCGCTTATAGTGCCAGGCATAACCAGCTTTCAATAGTTCCTCGTTTAGGCATATATTATCTACATACACAGTGCCAAGTATGCGCTTGTATTGGTCGCGCTCGGCCTGTGCTACTACACTTACAAACTTACCAAAGCAAAGATCGGAAGTAAATTTTTTAGCTGCCTTGCCAAAAGGCTGTGAACTCTCGGGACAATCAATTGCAAACAACCTTATACGTTCTGCTTTGCCATCTACCAATACTTCAATAGTGTCGCCATCTTTTACGCTGATTACTTTTACTTTTTGCGTGCCAACAGGTTGGGCAGTTTGTACACTTCCTTCACCATTAGGTAGGGTAGAAGTATTGCAGCTAAAAAGAAAAAGAGATGCAAGTAGAACCTGTAGATAGAAAAATTTCATAGCGGCGAAGAAACACTTTTTCTTCTACCCCACCACCATGCCAAGGTGCCTCCACTTATCAAGTGCCATACACCCCAGCTGGCTGCTACTATGGCCATCTCGGTCATTCCACCAAAAAAGGTAAAGATGAGTATCAGTCCCAAACCTGAATTTTGTACACCTGTTTCAAAGGTTATGGTTTTTCTATCGTTGAAAGGAAGCTTGAATAGGGATGCTAATAGATAACCACTACCTAGTGCTAATGTATTGTGTAGAATAACTACGGGCATTATAAAAGGTATACTAGCTATAAATACCTTGGCGTTCGAGGCAAAAGCTGCAATAAGAAATACAGCAAAAGCTATCAATGAAAACTTCTTCATTACCTTGTTTAGCTTACTTGCCAATACAGGTTTATAATGGTTTAACAACATACCTATTGCCAATGGAATAAGTACTACTATGCCTACTGTAATAAATACATCGTACAAACTAATGTGTATGGTTTTAAGTATAGCATTGGTGCCTTCATCAAGGCTACCATAAAATGAGAAGTTAAAGGGTGTAAGTATTATAGCTAGTATGTGCGATATGCTCGTCATACCTACTGCCAATGCAGTATTACCTTTAGCCATGTGGGTGAACATGTTGCTCATGTTGCCACCTGGGCAGGCACCTACCAGTATCATACCTAATGCCACACCAGGACTAGGCTGTAGAATCTTTACTAATAGAAAAGTTAGTAGCGGCAATACTACAAAGTGCGCTACCAAACCTACCAAGGCACTTTTCTTGTTGTTCCATAGATTAATGAAATCTTGCTTGGTAAGTTCTAATGCTATACCAAACATTACCAATGCCAATACAGCATTTAGTACCATCAATCCTTCAGGACTAAAATGTATTGCGCCAATTTCCTTCATGATATGTTATATATCCTCCGTGCTCTTCGTGAAAACCTTTGTGTACTTAGTGGTTAGTTGTATTAATAATCTAAGCACTCCAGCAAACTAGTATCTGCCTTTTACCTTCGTAAGGCAATCTGCCATGGCTGGTACTAAAGTTATCTATGGCTATTACATCATTCTTCTTCCAAGGAAAAACAACAAGGTTCTTCCATATCAATTCCTCTAAGTGTTGCACATAGCTATCAGGTATTGGTGTACCATCACCAAATAGTACGTTCATACTTTGGTCAATAGGTTTGGTGGTAAGGTTCTTTACCTTCACCATTACGTTTAGGAACAAACTCCAGAATAAGGTCTTGGCCCTGCCTTGTGTTTTGTGTATGTAGTCATACTCGATAGCTGCAGCGGTTGGGTGAAATACCTGTATGTGGTTGAACCAAACTTTCTCCTTAGTCAATGGGTGATTGATAGCCGCCGGGGTACGATGTAGTATGCGCAGCTTATCACCATCTAGCCATTCATACTCCATCTGTTGTTCCTTGCATTGGCGTTCTACTTCTGCTTTATCGGTAGTACCAAATAGCTCGTTCCATTTCTTCAATTCAAATAGGTTGAACTTGCTGTTGTTCTCCAGGCCTGAATAGTTGCGCACGGTCAACAAACCTTTGCTATCAAACTCGGCACGTATCTTTGGGTCCATCTGTTCATATACCTTGCGGAAGTTGCATAACGGTGTTTCGCCTCCATACTCAGGTTCTACATGGCAATAGAAAAACAAGGTAATAGGTGGCTGTACCACATAGCTCATTTCGCAGTGCTGCATTATAGGGTAATGGCCCGGTAGCTCGCTAGCGGTATATATATACTTGGTGTCCTTTACTATGTTGCGCGGACTAGTACCATAGTAATCGTTCTTCAACCTGTTATCGGTTTGGTATGCTACGGCTTCAAAGTCTTTCGGTGTATCAAGGTCGAACCCACGGAACAGCACAGCACCGTTCTCATAGAACTTTTTGTAGAATGAATCTTTATTGTCTTGCAGCCAGGCTATCAAAGCCTCTTTGCTTTTACCATTGCCATTAGGCTCTATTACCAAGGGTAACTTCTGGTCATTGAAGTAGCTCTCTTTCATGAGGGTGCGGTTTAAGTATTAACTAAGTTATAAAAACTTTTCTATGCAATTACTTATCCGCTTTTGCCATGGTTTTAAAACAGCTAAAGCCAATGAAAGGGGAATGTAGGGATGAACTATAACTAGCCTAATACAAATATACAGAAGCGCTTGTGCAGTTCCGGCTTGTGCTTGCGCCAGCTGGCAATAGTTTTGGTTTTAATGTACTGGGTAGGTAGGGTAAGGTCGCAAGCTATGCTTAGCAAGGTATCATCGTTACACTGTTTTATTACCTCGGCAAGTAAGGTATCGTTACGGAACGGGGTTTCCATAAATATCTGTGTAAAGTTGCTTTTAGCTAGGTTCTCAAGCTGCTTTATTTTTCTTCCTCTTTCAGGTTCGCGTATGGGCAAGTAACCATTAAAAGTAAAGCGCTGGCCACTAAAACCCGATGCTATTAAAGCCAACAAAATGGATGATGGACCAACATGAGGAATAACTTCAATATTATGCTTATGAGCAAAGGCTACAATCTCGTTTCCTGGGTCGGCAATACATGGGTTTCCTGCCTCTGAAATCACACCACAAAATGTTCCACATAGAACATTTTTCAATAAAATTTTGAAGTCATGTTTTTGTGCGTGTTTATCTAGTTCATGTATGGTTACTTCGGTATCGAAATTCTTAGTGTAACCTATGGCGCGCAGGTATCTTCTGGCACTGCGAGCATCTTCTACTACAAACTCATCAATGCTGTTTATTACCTTCTTTACACTATCAGGTATTATATCCAAGTTAACCTCGCCCATGAACGATGGTATAAGGTGTAATTGTCCGCGCTTATTGATAGGTGTAGGTTCCATGTTTTAGTTTAATCGTACTCGTGCTTTTTCTTCTTTTTTAGTTTGGGTTGCTTAGGCTTATCAGCTTCATCGTTACTTACACTATCTTCTGCTTTGTTCTTATCCTTCTTTTTGCCCAGGTTTAGAAACCATGACTTGACGGGTTCAGTTTTTTTTTGAGGGTATCTTCTGGGCTCGGCATATTGCTGCAATCAAAGTTTACTACTATCGAAGAATCGCTAGGTGTAGGAAAGCCTGTTGTTTTCATACCTAGCGAGCGATCATTAAACGACTTGCGCAGAAACTCGCCAGCTATAGGCATGGCACCAGTAGCACCTGCACCCGATGCATTCGACTTGAAGTGAACGCTAGGTAATTCGAAACCTACCCATGCACCCACTACTAGTTCAGGTGTGTAGCACATAAACCATGCATCGGCGTTGTTCTGCGTAGTACCTGTTTTACCAGCTAGCGGCATACGCAATCCAAAGCGGCTACCTATGCTAGCAGCTGTACCACGCTGTATTACACCCTTCAGCATTTCAGTAGTTACATAAGCAGTCTTTTCCGATATCGCTTCTTTGTGCGTTTCTCCAAACTTAGCCAGCACGTTACCATCCTTATCTTCAATACGCGTAATAAAGTAAGGCTTGCTATATATACCAAGATTGGCAAAGCAAGTATATGCACCTACCATTTCGTATAGCGATATATCAGACACGCCCAGTGCCAAAGCTGGTACTGCCTCCAACGGACTTTCAATTTCGGTTCTTCTGGCAAAGTCAACTAACTCATCGGGCGTA
The DNA here is from genome assembly GCA_018267435.1 of Bacteroidota bacterium. GTDB lineage: Bacteria > Bacteroidota > Bacteroidia > Chitinophagales > LD1 > Bog-950. Next base: position 5,263 of record JAFDYM010000217.1, read on the forward strand.
ACCATACCGCAAATTATGTTTGCTGTTATGCGGTTATCGCTTCTCCATAAGCCTTCTTGCATAGGCACAATATCGCCATCTTGCCACTTACCGCTACCAGCAGGGTTCCAGCTAGCATCTATTCCATTGCACTTAGGCGGTAGGTATTCAATAGGTGTACAAGGTTCATAACCTTTATCGATTGCTGCTGCATATACTAATGGCTTCATGGTACTACCCACTTGGCGCTTGGTAGTTTTCTTTACGTGGTCGTTTTGAAAGTAGCGGATGTTAGGTCCACCAACCCATGCCTTAATGGCACCTGTTTTGGCATCGGCAGCCATAAAGCCTACCTGTACTATTTGTAAGTAGTAGCGCAACGAATCAAGTGGACTCATCAAAGTATCTAACTGGTTGCTCTTATCGCCACCATAGCTAAACACCGTCATTGGTATTTTTTGGTTGAATACCTTTTCAATTTCTTTCTCGCTTTTGCCAGCAGCTTTCAATTCCTTGTAACGCTCGCTTTGCTTCATCATCTTATCCAACAACTCTGGCTTGGCACGTTGGCCAAACTTCCAAGGTTCCTTACCGTTCCACTCCTTAAAGAAATTTGCTTGCAACAATTTCAATTGGTCAGCAGCAGCATCTTCCGCATATTTCTGCATACGCGAATCGATAGTTGTGAAAACCCTTAAGCCGTCTTCATAAATATTCCACTTGCTGCCATCGGGCTTAGGGTTCTTATCGCACCATGCTTGTAGCTCCTGGCGCAGGTATTCGCGGAAGTGGGTAGCCAAGCCCGTGCGGTAGTCGGGGCTGTGGTAGTTTAGCTTTATCTCTTGCTTCTTCAGTTTATCGCCCTCGGCCGCGGTTATTATTTTGCTTTCCACCATACGGTCAAGCACTAAGTTGCGGCGCACTATGGCACGCTCAGGGTGCCGCTTGGGGTTAAGGTAGCTCGGTGCATTCACTATGGCTATTAGCAAAGCGGCTTCTTCAGGCTTTAGGTCTTTAGGGTCTTTGTAGAAATAGGTGAAGCTGGCAGTTTTTATACCGTACGATAGCGAACCGAATTCAACAGTGTTAAGATATAAGTTGATAATTTCTTCTTTGGTAAAAGTACGCTCCAACTTAGCGGCAAGTACCCACTCCTTTAGCTTCTGCATCATACGGCGTATGCGGCCTGCCTTCTCAAAGTCATCGTGAAAAAGGTTTTTAGCCAACTGCTGCGATAGGGTAGAACCACCACCACCATCTTGGCGAAGTAACCCGGTTAATATCACGGCACGGAAAAGGCTTTTCAAATCAATACCCGAGTGCTCGTAAAAACGTTTGTCTTCGGTAGCTACCAAGCCTTTTACCAAATATGGAGAGAGTTGGTCGTAAGATACCTCTACGCGGTTTTCGATAAAGTAAGTGCCTAGCACTTCATAGTCGCTTGAGTAGATGGTAGTAGAAACCTCGCTATGTGGATTCTGGATGGCTTTCAAGTCGGGCATTTTACCAAGTAGACCGTAATTAACCCCCACAAAGAATAGCACTACTAACAGGATAAAACTCCATAGGGCTATCTGCGCGTATTTAAATACCTGCCAGAAGTTATTTGCGTCGATTTTCTTTTTAGCCATCTATTGCCTTTTGGTGCCATTAGCTTACACTACACAGCATACACCACTAAAACAAATGTAGATGCGCAGCACTTAACTAAACGGAAAAGGGCGATAATCATTATAACATGCCACGTGGCACTGCATACATAAGCATACAACCTGCCACGTGGAACGGAGAATAGAATAAATGCTTTTCTCTGCCCACGATTTAAATCGTGGGCTACTGATAGGAGGGACTACTGCTCTGAGTAAGTGGCTATAAAGATTTTTCTAACAGTAGCAATTAAACAACAACTAGGATAAAAATCCTGCGGGTCAATAGCCCGTGAATTAATTCACGGGCGAAAAGAATCACGTGGAACTAAGCCACCGGCAAATAAATGTTGAATGTGGCGCCATGGCCGGGCTGGCTGGTGGCGCTAATGTAGCCCCCATGATTTTGCACTACCTTTTTGCAAATAGCAAGGCCAATACCCGTTCCCTTATATACGTTATCGGTATTTAGGCGCTGAAAAATGGTAAATATCTGTTCGGCGTGCTTCTGTTCAAAGCCAATACCATTATCGCTAAACGTTATTAGAGCGTATTTAAGCCCTTTATTTGGTAGCGGCAGGGTAGATGCTTCGTCGTTGGTTAATATGCGCGAATTGATGCTTACAATGGGCTTAGAGGGACTAAACTTAAGCGAGTTGCTGATTAGGTTAGAAAACAACTGCGTAAGCTGTAGCGAAATACCTTTTATGGTAGGTAACGTACCTACGTTTATCGCTGCATCTTTTTCGGTAAGCTGCAGTTCAAAGTCAACCACAATATCTGCAATGGTTTTATTTAAATCTACGGCAGCAAATATGTCGCGTTCGGTACGGCTAAGGCGGCTGTAGTTTAGTACTTCGCGTATAAGGTTGCTCATGCGCTTGGCGGCGGAAGTTATTTTTTCGAAATACTCCTTGCTGCGTTCGGGATCGTTATAGTGCATTTGCACCAGCTCGGTAAAGGTTTGAATTTTGCGCAGCGGCTCCTGTAGGTCATGGCTGGCTATATAGGCAAACTGTTCTAGCTCGCTATTGCTACGAGCTAGCTCTTCGTTTTTCGAAAACAACTCTGCTGTTCTTTCCTTCACCTTGCGCTCCAGCTCCTCTTGCGCCAACTTGGTTTCGGTAATATCGGTAACCGAACCCGCATAACCTTTGTAGGTGCCATCTTTATCATAAAAAGGGAAACCCTCGGTTACGTACCAACGCAGTTCACCATCGGCACGCAGTAACCTAAATTCGTTCGAGAAATAGGTTCCTTCTTCTACGGCTTTTGTAAATACTGCCATAGTACGATCACGGTCTTCTTGCAATACTGGCGCTAGCCAACCCTGTGTTAGGTTTTCTTCCAGCGTCATACCGCTCCAGTTTATCCATGTTTCGTTTACAAACACACATACGTTGTTTTCATCGCTTAGCCACAGGCCCACTGGCGAAGCCTCGGTAATGGTACGGAACAAAAGGCGGCTTTCTTCCAATATTTCCGATGCCTTCTTTTCAGCAGTTATATCCATTATGGTGCCTATCATACGCGCAGGCTTGCCCTGCTTATCGTAGTACACTTTGCCCTGCGGTTTTATCCAGCGCATACTACCATCTGCAAGTACTATGCGCGCTTCGTATTTGTATACACCTTGCTCAAGCGCGGTTAGGTTGGCGGGCTTTACTATAGTTTCTAGGTCTTCGGGGTTCAGTAGCTTCCAAAAGTCGTTGCGGCTATACTTTTTATCATTACTAAAACCAAACATTTCGCGCAGCCTATCGCTGTATACAAAGTCGCCATTTTGTAAATCGATATCCCAACTACCAAGTTCTGCAGCATCGGCTGCCATGCGCATACGCTCTTCCGCTTCTGCCAACTGCTCGGTACTTTGCTTGCGCTCATGTATGTTTACGGTGCTACCTACATAACCCATAAAGTTACCTTCTACATCAAAGCGCGGTGTACCTATTTTTTCAAACCATTGGTAGGTGCCATCCTTGGCGCGTAGGCGCATTTCTATGTTAAAAGCTTCGTGTTTTGCAAGTGCGCTTTGGTATAGTTGTTCCACGGCACTACGCTCTTGAGGATGAACCGATTTTAGCCAGCCTTGGCCCTCCATCTCTTCGGGTGTTTGCCCAGTATAGTTATACCACTGTTTGTTTTTAAAGAAGAAGCCGCCATCGGGTGCGGTTACAAAAATCATAACGGGTACACTATCCGTCATGTTGCGGAAATAGTTTTCGCTCTCCTCTATTTTCTGCCTGGCCACCACACGTTCGGTAACATCATTTACGGTTACCATTATGCCATCTACTTTACCATTTATATCGTGTAGGGGAGCATATTCAAAATCTAAGTAAAACTTGTTCATGCTACCATCGGGTGCATTTACAAAAGCTACCGATTCATTCTCGCGGTGTGCCACACCTGTATCCAACACGCGGTATAATAACTCCTTATATTTTTGGTCGTTCAGTTCCGGAAACACATCGAACAAACGCTTGCCGCGCACTTCATCAAAACTACGTTTCCAAAGATTGACTAGCAGTGTTTCATTGGCTATCTCTATTATCAAATCCCTTCCGCGGAAAACAGTCATGGCTATAGGAGAATGCATTACCATGTTGCGGAACTCCTTTTGCTGCTGAATAAAAGCGCGCTGCGAAAGTACTTGGGCTGTAACTTCGCTGGCTACTACCATTATACCAGTAGTTTCGCCGCGTGTATTTTTAACCGGTTGGTAAACAAAGTTGAAGAAAGCTGTATCTGCCCGGCCGTGCCTACGCAAAGGCACCTCAAATTCGTAACCATGATAAGCGTTGCCGGTATTCCAAACGCTTTCAAGCAATGGTCTTACGGCGGGTTCCACTTCTGGCAACGATTCGAACAGTGGCTTGCCAATAAAAGAGTCGGCCGTACGGTCAACAATTTGTAAGTAAACCTCGTTGGCCGATTCAACTATAAAGTCGGCACTATTGAATATGGTTATGCCTATAGGTGCTTGGTCTATTACCTCTTGCAGGCGCAAACCGTTATTGCGCATTTTTTCTTTAGCCTCTACTTGTTCGCTTACATTATTAGCCAAGGCTATTATACCTTCTATTTCACCATTGCTATTGCGCAAAGCTTGTATGGTAACGTTTATGTAAACGGTAGGAGTATCAGCATCGGAGCCTAAGGCTATTTCGTATGCGCTGAATGTATTGCCTGTATTATATACCTGGCGCAGCACATTGTCGTACCCCTTTTTGCATAGGTCTGGTAAGCTTTCAAAAAGAGGCTTACCCACTAGGCCAGTCTCGCTGCGGCCTAATAGCTTAAGCGCAGTATGGTTAATGGTATCTATTACAAAGTCGGGGCCACGGAACACACCTACTGCTATCGAAACTTGTTCGAACAGTTCATTGATGTTATAAGTAACATTGTAATGATTATTCATGCAATGGCAGCGCTAAACCGTGAAATAGTGAAGATAGATAAAACCATCTGCGCTAAAGAAGTGTGCCAAAAAAATAATATAGAAGACCTACTTTTTCGTATGTTCCACGTACTGTTCCAAGGCATCGTAAAAGTCTTCGCCATACTTACGTATTAGCGGTCCCTTTAAAAACTTGTAAACAGGTACCTTAAGCGCTTTGCCGTTTTTACAGGCGGCTTTGCATATATCCCAGCGCTCGTAGTTTACAGCATCAAAACCATTCTTTTTGCTTATGCGTATAGGGTATAGGTGGCAACTTATCGGCTTCTTCCAATCTATTATGCCATCGCGGTATGCCTTTTCTATGCCGCAGGTTACCAGGCCGTTGGTTTCACGTACTAGCCAAGCGCAGCCGCTATCTTTTTTCATAAGCGGCGTGCAGTACTCATCATTTTCTTTAATGTATACCCACTTGCCTTGCTTTTCTATTTCTTGTATGCCTTCTTCGCTTAGGTAGGGTTTTACTTTTTCGTATATGGCATCAAGTATCGGTAGCTCGTCTTTTTCAAGCGGGGCGCCGAATTCACCCTCTACGCAGCAAGCGCCCTTGCAGGCATTAAGGTCGCATACAAATTGCTTTTCAACTACGTCGTCGCTTATTATTTTATCGTCAATTACTATCATGTGTTAAGCCGTTATATGCTTTGAAAAATTTACTCCGATATTCGTAAACAAAGTTAGGGAATGAGAAAGATATTATCGCTGTTATTGTTCATTATATCGGCACTGTTTGCGCAGGCACAATATAATGCATTGCTATGGAAGATAACGGGCAATGGATTAAAGAAACCATCGTACCTGTACGGCACCATGCACACCAGCGATGCACGCATACTGCGCCAAGGCGATAAAGCCCTGCCGTACCTAGAGCAGACCAAGCAATACGCCATGGAGCTTGACCCTAAAGAAAGTTTTAACATAGCTATGCTTGAAAAGGTAATGATGGGCAAGGGTTACAGCTTAAAAAAAATGATACCTGAGCGGGAGTATAAGCTTATTGATTCGCTGGTTGAAAACTCTACTGGCGTATCGTTGGCGCTGTTCGATAATATAAGCCCTGTATTTATAAGTGCCATAGTAGAGGCGGACGGTTCGGGGCTTCAAAAAAGCACAACCGGCGAGTCGTTTCTAGATACCTATCTATCGGAGAAAGCGGCTAAGAAAAAGAAGACGGTAGTGGGTATAGAAACGGTGGATGAGCAGATAGGCGCGCTGAATGTGCTTAGTTATCAAGAGCAGGCCGACCTATTGGTAGATGCAGTGCATGATTTGGAAAAAGGTGCCGATACGGGTGGAGATATGGTGAAGTACTACTTGGAACAGAACCTAGATAGTATTGCTGAAATGGATGCAACAGCAGATATGCCTCCGAAACTATACCGCGCCTTGGTAATAGACCGCAACAAGCGCATGGCCGAGCGTATAGGCGATATGGCACAAAAGCAAAGCACCTTTGCTGCAGTAGGCGCACTGCACTTACCCGGCAACGAGGGCGTAATAAGCCTACTACGCGAAAAAGGCTATACCGTAGAAGCCGTGAAAATGGATTAAAGGTTTAGCCTACATCAACTGCCGTACTTCTATCATGTCGCCATCTTTATAGGTGGGGCAGCCCTTAGCTATTTCTACTGCTTCGTATAGGTCGGCGGCTTCAATTATATAGTAGCCGCCTATGCCATCGTGTACATCGCGCAGGGGTTGTAATATCAAGTCGCCGTTTATCATTTCTATCAAGCGGCCATCGCTATCTACACCGTTGCCACTTACAAATATGCCTTTGTCTACAAGCTCCTTTGCCCAGTTGCGGTGTGCTTGTATAATGGCGTTTAGTTCCTCTTCGGGTAATGGATATCGTGTCAGGTCCTCGCGTATCAATAATATAAATTGTGCCATGTGCTGTATGGTTTAGGTAGCAACCAAATTAATACAGAAATGGAAAAAAATAGATGTTGTAACTTAAGAGGAAAAGTAAAACCATAAGTATATCAAAATCGCATGCTGTAAAGCGCTCCCCAACCCCCTCCTGTTTATAGGAGGGGGCAGGGGGTGGTTGAAATAAATCACCAAAACGATTTAGTAACTTGGTGCTACTGCTTCCAAAAAGCACTGATGCGCTTTGCTACATTGGCGCGTATATCGTACCAAAACAAGTTGTAATCGGCTATATGCAGGTTATCGAAACCTTTTACAAAAGGCAAAGTGTTATTTACCCATAGGTAGCCGTTGTGCACTTGTGCGGCACAGGCATGGTCATATCTTTTGTTGAAGTTAAGCAGAATGGCTGCTTGGCTTTTGCTGCAGTCTACAGCTATGGTATCCCTGTTCCACGTAATAGGGTTTACACACACGTTGCCGTATAGTTGGCTGTTGCCAGGGTCGTATCCTTTTTTGAAAGAGGCCCATGTTATATAGCAACCTGTTTGGTTTTCATTCTCGCAAGGGCGCAAGGTTTTATACATGGCAGTATCTATACCAAAGCCAATAATGTAGGCAGCCACCAATTTGTTTTGCAAGGTAGTGCCATCAAAAAAGTCTTTCATAAGCTGGCGCGAGTGGCGTGTGCCTTGGCTGTGCGATGCTATAATGATAGGCCTGCCATGGTTATAGTGGTCAAGGTAGTATTGAAAGGCGCGCTTTACATCTTCATAGGCAAAATCTAAAGCCTGCGTACCGTCCGTACCTTTATCGTAAAAGGCGGCAATAGCAGCTTGCCTATACCGCGGCGCATATACGCGCGCGCTGGCATTGAACACACTTGCTTGGTACTTTACGGGTTTGTTATCTATGCGCTTGTTCAGTTTTTTGTTGTTTACATCGGCGGTCCATACTTTTTTGCTGCGGTATATGGTGGGGTATATGTAGAACACGTCCACATCTTTCAGGCTATCGCTTACCCAGGTTTCGGTATTGGGTATTTTATCGGCAGCATCTTTTCTAAATGGTAGCGCCGACCAATGTTTTTCGTTGCTATAGTCGGGCGCAGGGGGCTGTTCGCTAGCATTGAACGCCTTCATTTGGGCGTTTACCGAAAAACTTAACAACAGCGCGCAGCAAACAACTATATTTCTCATGCTATTAATTTCTAATTTTGAATAATAGAACAAAGCCTTATGACCAAAAGTTTCGCTAAGATATTCGTTGCGCTTGCATTTTTGTTTGCTATTAGCGGTTGCGACCGTAAAAATTGTAGCGATGTGGTATGCGACTATGGTATGACCTGCAACCAAGGCCAATGCTATTGCCCCGATGGCTACGAGGGTACCGATTGTAGTACCGTTAGTGCCAATAAGTATGTGGGCTCATACAACGTAAACGAGGCTTGCTACACAGGTGCCAGCAACTTTTTTAGCTACCCGGCATATATTACCAATGGCTATAGAATCAATGAACTTCAAATTTCGAACCTGTTTGGTATGACCTCGGCTATAGCTTACGTATATACCGACGCCAGCAACCAAGGCAACGTGATTGAAGTGCCTATGCAAAGCCAAGGCGGACTTACTTTTTCGGGCCAAGGAACATTCGATCCTATCAACTACCGAATAACTATCAACTTTAACTATACCTACAACTTTAGCAGCTACCAGTGTACGCATACCTTCTATAAGCAGTAAATAGATGCTAGTATTTAGACGATAGACGTTAGATAACCACCAAGAACCCCCAGTAGCCGAATAAGCCCAGCAACACAATGTAAATAACAGTGTTGATGACTAATGTGGATACTGCCAACTTGCTCCACGTGGCGCTCTTAATGCTGCGTATGCACAATACCAATATTGGCACAATAGCCAATGCCAACAGTATAGGTAGATAAGATAAGGCCGTCAACACATAGTTATGCCCATCGTTGTACGGCGCAGGGAAGTAGTACACCCCTTCATTGCGGGCTATCAGCCATAGGTAATATGCCAGTACAATATTCAGCACAGCTAGCAACAGCTTAATGTACGCGCCGCTTAGCTGCCTAGTGCGTATGTAACTTATAAGGTAGAAGATAGCAAACAGTATAAGCGCAGCTAAGCTTGAAAGTAAAGTACCCAACATTTTGTTATCGTTGAAAGGCGTGTAGTAGTTTCTAATCTTTTCATATTCCTCATTGCGCGGAAACAGGGAAGAAACCAACACCTTGCGCTCGCCCTTGGCTAGCTCCTTAGCTATGTTGAGCTTTACCTTGTGCGTATAATCGTGGTAGAAGTATAGGTGTATATTGCCGCTATCTAAATCATACAGCGAGGTATACATGGTACCATCGCCAAAGCGCGGGCGGCACTCGCTCATGGTATCCATAATGCCCAGTGCAGTAGCTAGGTTAGCATTGTTTCTATCTTGAAGAAAAGCCTTGCCCCTCCAATACCGTTTCTGCGGTACGTCCTTTTCTGCCGTTATGCTGGGGCAGAAATTGGTGAGGATATATTTTGCATCGTTGCCTTCTATAATGGTATCGGGTTCTATTACCAAGTAGCCACCGCTTCTATCCACCATAAACAGCATACCCTGTGTAAAGAAGTAGCGGTTGTATGGCTTTAGCTTCTCCTTTACCTCGGCTATCGTAGCGCAGGTTTCCATTATTTCGCGTATCAGTTGTTTGGGTGCATAGTCGGTGCCGCCAGGTTTATCATCTTTAGGCATTACACTAAAGCCATCGTATATCAAGCCCTTGTCGTTTATACCGCCTTGGCTCATTACATCATCGGCGCCTACATACACTACGCCATACTTGCCCGGGCTTGCCGGCACAAACCACAGCTTTGGGTTTATGCGCCAGGCATCTTCATTATTACCAACAAAGGTTTTGCCATCGGCAGTTATTTTAAATGCACTACATGCAAATGAAACCTGTACGCATAGCAATAGCAAAAACGAAAGCGCCATGCGCTGCGGTGTGTGGGTAGGGGTCATATAGCTTGAACGCAGCTATAAATATAAAAATTGTGCTAAAGCGAATCTTGATATACCGCCTCGCCGTAGATTTCTATGACAAAACCAAAGCATTTGTATTATAGTTTTTCTCGTATGGCCTTTCTCTTTTAACGACTGCGATTACCCTCGCAATCAGCTTGT
>JAFDYM010000218.1 GCA_018267435.1 Bacteroidota bacterium
AGCCAGGTTATGCCCGCCTGTATTACCTGGCTTTGCAGCATGTCCATCAGCCCGTCCACCACCATGGTCTTCAGGTCGCCTACCTTTTCCTTGATGTATTCCCACAGGCCGCCTATGCCGTCTTTCTTTATCACCGTAAATATCTCGAAGCCCGTCTCCAGCGCGCCCATCACCGGCTGGCCTACCTTCTTCACCACCTTGGCCTTGATGGCATCCCAGGTAAGGCTGAACATCTGCATCACGAAGCCGAAGATGCCGCGCAGGTCCCATTTGTCGGGGAACTGTATGCCCGCAGGCACCGCGCCCATCAGCCATTCGAAGAAGCCAGTCTTGAGGTGCTGCAGCGAGTTGACCGCAAAGTTCCTGAAGCCCGTGCCCACAGCCTCTACCATGTTGCCCAAAAACTCTATCGGGTGGGCTATGATGTCTTCCACCACGTGCGCCACGCGGCTGAACGTGCCCAGCAGCATGTCCTTCATCTGCAGTATTACCTTGATGACGCCGCCCACATAGCCCAGTGCCATGCCCAGCAGCCCCATGCTCTGGCTCCTGATGGTGTCGAACTTCTCCTGTAGGCCGCCTACCGTATTTACATAGGCGTCGGTCAATGCCGTTATAAGCCCCTGCTGTTTGTCTTCTACCTGCTTTTCAAGGTCTTCGTATTTGCCGTTTATCTCTTTGTAGGCGTCGCCCGCTATCTTCTTCGTTTCGGCAGGTTGGGCTTTCCAGTAGTCATCCAGTTGTTTCTTGCCTTTCTCTACCTCGGTGCTGGCCTTGTTCAATCCCGTCTCCACTATCTGTGCCACGCGGTCTATTACCGGCTCCATGGTTTTGATGAAGCGCTGTTTCTCGTCCTGGAATATATCGTCTATCTCTTTGGGCAGGCCGTTTACCAGCTGCTTGAAGAAGTCGTCTATCCTGCTTATGCCGTAAAACTCGTCCAGCCTGCGCGCCACGTTGTCCTCGAAGGTTTTGTTGGCCTTGGTTATGCCCGTGGTAAACACGCTGAACACGTCGCGGTCAAGCTGCGCCAGTATGGCCTCCACGTTCTTTTTGGTGCCGCTGTATATGGCAAGCATCTGCCCAGCCACGCGTTTCCTTACCTGCTCGTCGCCGGCCTTGGCCTTGGCCTTGCCCGCGTTTACCCCGCCGAAGGCCGCGCCGCGTATACCCGCCATGGCACCCAAGGCACCGCCTACCAGGCTGTCCGCACCTGCCTGCGCACCGGCAAGCGCCGGGCCTTCGGCAAGGCGGTATTGCGCGGGGGCGTCTTCCGCCTGTTCCCTGGCTTCGTTCTTGCTGTCCAGCGCCTTGGTGAACGAGGGCTCGTTGCTGTCGGCCAGTTGCCCGTCCGTCACTTTGTTCTCGGCCATCAATTTATCAGGCTCGGCGGCTTCAGTCTTCAGGCTTATCTCTGCCTCTGTTTTAGGCTTAGGTGCGGCAAGGTTTGTTTTCTGTATTACGGGTTTGGCTCCGCTCTTTTCTTCTTTCAGCGGCACGGCCTGCTTTACCGTCACCAGGTCGGTAGCCGGTGCGCTGGTGGTGGCCTGCTGTAGCGGCCCTGTCGACTGTTCCTTGCCGGCTTGTACCTGCCCCTGTACCTGCTGCTGTACCTTGCCCAGTTCGTTGCTCTGCTTGAACTCCTTGGCCCTTTTTTCGTTTTCCGGCATGGCACCGTTGATGCTCTGCATCAGCGCATCCTTGAAGGCCTTTGCTTCGAACCCTTTCTTGGGCTGTTCGCTCATTACGCCTACCTGCGCCTTGCCCGCCTGGCTGCCTTTTTCCAGCGCCGGGTCTATCTGCGAGGCATCCTGCGACTGTGCCACCCTGCTATGTGCATCGGGGTGCTGCTGTTGCTTGTCGGCAGTTTGGTCTACCTGCATCAGTATGGCCTGGAACGATGGGTCGTCCTGCGGCTTGGCAGGGGCCTTTTCCATCGCACTTTCCACCGCAGGGGCGGTATTTTCGGTTGTGGCTGTTTCCTTATCCTGGGCTGCGGGGGCCGTAAGGGCAGGTTTTTCCTCCGTAGCCAGCTTTACCGTTGCAGGTTTTTCCTGTGCAGTGTCGGCAAGCCCGGTATTGTCCCGTGTTACTACCTCTGTTTGCGCTGCGCCCTGTTTCTTGGCAGCTTCCGCTACAGGCCGCTCCGCCTGCGCCTTGGCCTGTTGCAGCAACTGCTGCTGGCTGTGGAAATGCACCGCAGACTGCTGCTGCTGTTGCTGTATGCCAGTGCCACCAACAGATACCCGCATACCGTCACCACGCAACGATACCCCCTGCTGCTGAAACTGCGGCACGCGGCTAGCTACTGGAAGAGAAGCCTTCGCAGTGGTATCGGTATGCGGTGTAGTTACAGTTTCAGCCATAGGTGCTAATACTTAGCCGTTGTTATTATTATTGTTGTTATTGGTGTAGCTAGTTGGTACTGGTACGTTTACTACCACAGGGGCACTAGGATAAGTACCATTAAATACTGTTAGAATTACACTAAACTGCGTTTTACCAGTGTACTCGAAAATGTGCGTGTAAGTACCATTGCCTTTCGCCATCATTTCCTGTGTACCATCACCCCAAGTCCAAGCCATTTGGTCATAATTCTGACTGCCAGAATACACAAATGTCACCCTCATATACTTGCCTTTCAAGTTAGTGTTGTTAGGATGGAAGCTATAAGTATTTCGATCGGTGAAATTGAAACTAGCAATAGGCTTCTTAAATATGGTAGCTATGGTATTTACCGACTTAGTATCCTTGGTGTAAGTTATAGTAACCGCCGTTTTAAGACCTTCAAAAGCTGGTAACAGTCGAGGGTCGAAATTGGCCGCAGTTGAAGGACCATAGTCATTGTTATAGTCGCTGGCACTAAAATCGCCCATACTTACAGCCGGATAGCCAGGTATGGTTAGCGTTCCACCCGGAGGGCCATATCGCAATACCCCTCTTTCTGTTTTATCCCCGTCTAGCATATATGTGCGCGGAGACAAATCGATAAACAACGGCGAGTCGCCCATTGTTATCATAAACTGTGCCGGTGGAATTTCAGATGATATAAGATATGGCAAATAAAAATCGGCAATGATTACACCATCTTTTACCGTTTCAAACGCCGCCTCGAAAGAAACTGATTCATCTACTGCATTAGCAAAAGTAAGACGCATCCTTTCCATAAACAATGTATCGAACTGCTTTATGCCTAATATACCTAAGCTGTTAGTTGCTTGCAGAGAAGATTTAAAATCTACTGTTTTACAGTCTTTGCACGCTAGGTCTTTGGCCTTTTTAGCATCTATCTGAAGCTTCAGTTTTTTATCCCACAAAGAATACTTCCTTGGAGTTAAGATAGTAATCCCCCCTGTTGGTGGTTGCGGAGCCGTAGTAACCGGTTTTGCTTTGGTATGCATTACCATTACATAAGTACCTCCCATTGGCACACCTTGACGATGCTGCAGACCAGGATGCGCATCGGAAAAACCTTTGAAAGTTAATGAGCGCGAGTATTGATTGATACGAGATAAATATTCTTCGCCAATAATTCGCATAGTATATCCTTTACCCAACGTTTGAACGCTGAATAATGCATCTTCCAAATTTTCCAATGCCATATCCATGGCAGATGACGTTTCGCCTTCCTTGTATGACAACGATATAAATTGCCTTAAAGATTCGCACAAGGTTATCATATCATCCCAACGTTCTGAGAAATCATCCAAGTTTTCGGCAAAGTCAGATAAATCCAGTTTTATCAGGGCATATATTGCATCCATGATATACACCACATTAGGAGAATAAAACATGCCCCATACTGTAACGCCCAAATCCGAAATATTAGTCGTATTCATTGATGCAAAAGGATTCCCTTTGAAAGGAGATGAATATGGTTTGTTTTTGTAGTCTGGATATATATACTTCTCGAAATACTTACCAGATGTTTTTGCTTTAACTATAAAGTTGTCTCCTGCTTCTTTCAAAAAAGGAACTACTGATACAACATTTGCTGTGTCTGTTGATAGTTGGGTCATACATGAGTAGCTATCATAAATGACTCTGGTAGCTTTCAAAAACCTATCGATGATTTCGTTTACATTGCTCCAGTAAGATTGCTCCAAATCAGCAAAAAGAGCTTTTGGTACATTTTTAAAACGACGGGCATCATTCAATATATCCTCAACATTTTCCTCGTCAGTATCGCCTGTCATAACAACTGTCATTTCAAACGGCACCCTATTCGATCGGCGTAGTGTTTGTAGGTTGTACAAGGCATCTCCAACAAACTTACCTACAACACCCTCTATGTTAAAGAAATTATACTTCTCTAAATCATAATTTAGCGGGCTTAGTACGTCATTATCATTTGAATACGATGCTGCGTGGTATGATAAGTTCCTGTGATTTTTATTTGTCTTTTTAAGCTTGAAATTCCAGTTTTGATATAATCGCGGAGCGATAGTACTTGGTACATCATAATAAAATGGAATTGCCTTGCGAGACAAAAATTCATATCCCGCGATAGTTGGAGTTATCCTTATGCTACTGTCCAATTTTGGATCGGCCTGATTTGCAGTTAGATCAACGATTGGTAGCTTAAATCTATTATACTGCAACACTAATCTTCTGAAAAGCATTACTATTTCTTCAGCTGCCTTGTTGTATCCACCTACTACCATAGATGGCATAAAATTGTGGTAGTAACTATTAGTTGTAGTTAACTCAACGTGTGCCGGCGCGGTACCATTGTCTATAACGAAAAGGCCAGCAAAAAGGTGGCGAGGAAAAATATTATCTGGCGGGCAACAAGTACCAGTTAACTCAAATCCTCGCTCCTTTATTTCAGAATATGTATCCTTTAAATCTCTAAACAAATCATATATATACTGTATGTGTAGTAAATTATTTAAATTACCTGAAAGCTGAAGCCCTCCATTGTTTATGTACGCAAAGCTTTCGCTAAAATTTGCGAAAGGGTCTGCTTCAAATTCAGTTTCTACTAAAGGTTTTATATATGCGTACAGCGCCGAAAAGGCATTTTCGTAACCATTTATCAATGTGGGCGAAAAAATACGCTTGTAAGCCGCCAAGAATTCACCAGAACTAGCAATACTTGTTGATGGCGAATTGAATCTTGGCAAATTCAATTCCGGTAGTTGATTAAATATGCTTGAATCAACATCACTCGTTGCATAATTTCCAGCTAGCAAAGTATCTGCATCGTTCCTATCGATTAGCAACATACGTACTGTGGTTTCCACTGTTACGCCTAATCCATCGCACGATTCAGGATTGCAATTTTGACCTGCTATATTCTTCAACTCATAAAAAGCTACCAACACTTTATTGTTGAGCACTGAAGATGATAACGGAGCACCGTCTACCACCGAAGATGGGAACAATTCTAATATGGGGAAGCGCCTAACGGGTATAGGGTCGTTTTGACCATCCTCATCATTATCTTCAGAACCTTGTTGGCAGAAGGGGGCGTAAATATTCTCGTCAGTAAAATCAAAAGACTTGTATGTTGTATATATCAATTGATCTTTGGTTACCAAATAACCCTTAGAAGTAATTCCACACAATTTACCAATAGTAACTAAAGTGGCATCAGAATTTACTGACACGTGCCCACCACAAACCATACCAATACCCAATATATTGGTGCGTGTTAATCTATCTTGCTCTTCAAGATAACCAACAAGGTCGTTTAGTTGTGAAGACGTTAGAACTTGGTCCGCAACGAAATTCGGGAATTTAAAACTTGCTTGAAACATATTATTGTTTTTTCTTCTTATATACTAATTACTGTTTTACCTAAAAACACTCTATTGTTATCATTTCCATCTTCACAGTCGTGCAATGTAGCCTCAGGATACATACTGCGCATATTATTAAGTTTCGCAACCAATAATTTTCTTGCATTCACCACATCCACATAATCCGATTCATGGGCAACTTCATTTCTTAGCCAATTTTGGAACAGTGTAAAAACATTTGTAAATTCTGTTTTTGAAAGCCAACATATTCTTGATACAATATGAGCCGGCACTTCTTTGCGGATAACATTTTCTGCATAAGCTCTATAAGCTAGGTTACTTCCCCAATAACCATCATCTCCACACAAAATGAAGGTCATTCTAAAACTATACGGGTCCTCATCCCCACAGAATTCACAATCATTAGGAACACATATATTGAATACGTCTTCACCATTAGTACGAGGCCTCAATAGTAAATTCTCTATAGGTATTATCGTATTTCTTGTTGAAAATTCGAGTACCGCGTCTCTCCTTTCGGCAAGTATTCCATTGATGAAGTTTTCAGCTTTATCTTCATCATATTCTCCTTGTTCGTCTTCCAATTCTGAAGTAGGAAAAAATTCTGCCAATTTCCATAATAGAGTACCATCAGGCTCAAATGCAACTATTCGGAATTGCTGACCTGTTATTTCAGTAGAGTATGTAACTCCACTATTTGAATTAAAAAGATTACTAAGGTCATTTGCTACTTGAGCTACATAAACTTCTGTAATAAATGGATGAGGGGCTTGCTCTACAGTTAACCAAATATTCATTTCGAATATTTGTGCGCTGTAGTTAGCTGTAAGCTGGTAATTACCTAAGCCGCTATTGGGCACATATTGCCATGTTAAAGCATCCATTACGCTTTGTAGCCCTAATAAAGAATTAAGCTTTCCAATCAAACCCATATTTACAGTGCTACTCCAAAAGTTTGAATCAGCCATATAATTAAGGGACCTTGCCTTGTTATAAGTGTTCTGCGAGAATGACTTTATCAACTCTCTTTTGTTATCGATCACATTTTCTGGATCGATTAACTTGCCATCCAATTGATTATTCAGTAATAGATAGTCATTATTGTTTTCGCCTAAGCGAGCTAGTAAATGGTTGTAGGTTCTATTTTTACGATCATAAAGCTCTCTTAGAGATTCTCCAATTTCATTTAAAAAAGATTCTGTGAAACCTGATGCATACACATCCTGAACATCTAACAAGTCGCCATTATCAATCAACTTCGTAGCGTAGGTATTAGATAATGACGCCTTACTCGTACTAAAAAACTGGTTTAGCTTTTCAATTTGAACGTTCCAGTTCGCATATACCTGTTCGTAAACCAGCAAATAAGCCTTTAGCTGTTTGGTTTCAGCTTTCCGCAAATTATTGATTGGTGGCATTGGGCCTGCAGGACTTACGTTATAAAGCGGAGGTAAAGTATACATCAATGGGTAGTAGTCTCCTAATGGCAAATATCTTCCTTTAGGCATTTCTATATCCGTGTTATACTTA
>JAFDYM010000219.1 GCA_018267435.1 Bacteroidota bacterium
AATTACTTAAAGCGGAAATTCGCTTTCAAAATGTCACCTTTGCCGCGCATAATGACCGAATAGTAGTGGTGGCACAGCAATTGATTAGTACTGTGCAAACAAACAACACAAACAACATGGGTAAAATAATTGGAATTGACTTAGGAACTACCAACAGCTGCGTTGCCGTAATGGAAGGTAACGACCCAGTAGTTATCCAGAACGATGAGGGAAGGAGAACTACGCCGAGCATTGTTGCGTTCTTAAACAACGGCGAAAGGAAGGTTGGCGACCCGGCTAAGCGTCAGGCTATCACCAATCCTACCAAAACTATACAGTCTATTAAGCGTTTTATGGGTATCCGCTTTGCAGAGGCAGGCAAAGAAATACCGCGTGTACCATACAAAGTGGTAAAAGGCGATAACGATACCGTACGCGTTGACATAGATGGCAGGCTTTATACTGCACAGGAACTATCGGCCATGATACTTCAGAAGATGAAAAAAACTGCTGAAGACTACCTAGGCCAAACCGTAACCGAAGCGGTGATAACCGTACCGGCATACTTTAACGATAGCCAGCGCCAAGCTACTAAAGAAGCAGGCGAAATAGCGGGCCTTACCGTTAAGCGTATATTGAACGAACCTACAGCAGCAGCGCTTGCTTACGGTTTAGACAAACAACACAAAGACATACACGTTGCGGTATTCGACTTAGGTGGTGGTACGTTCGACGTATCGATACTTGAGATGGGCGACGGCGTGTTCGAAGTAAAATCAACCAACGGTGATACACACCTGGGTGGCGATGACTTCGATAACGAAATCATACAATGGTTGGCTAACGAGTTCCAAACAGAGGAGCGCGTTGACCTACGCAAAGACCCTATGGCTTTGCAGCGTTTGAAAGAAGCTGCCGAGAAAGCTAAGATAGAACTATCATCAAGTAGCGAAACCGAAATAAACTTGCCGTACATAACAGCGGTTGACGGTGTGCCTAAGCACTTGGTGCGCAAATTGACCCGCGCTAAATTTGAGCAACTGGTTGATAAGCTAGTAGAAGCTACGCTTGAGCCATGCCGCCAAGCATTGAAAGATGCTGGCCTAGATGTAAGCAAGATAGATGACGTAATACTAGTAGGTGGTAGCACTCGTATACCTAAAATACAGGAAGTAGTAGAGAAGTTCTTCGGTAAAAAACCTAGCAAGGGTGTAAACCCAGATGAGGTGGTAGCCGTAGGTGCAGCTATACAAGGCGGTATATTGAGCGGTGAAGTGAAAGACAACATCGTGTTGGTTGACGTAACGCCACTATCGGTAGGTTTGGAAACTATGGGCGGTGTAATGACACGCTTGATAGAAAGCAACACTACTATACCTACTAAAAAATCGCAGGTGTTTACTACCGCGCAAGATAACCAGCCATCGGTAGAAATACACGTACTACAAGGCGAGCGCCCAATGGCTAACCAAAACCGTACGCTTGGTCGTTTCCACCTTAGCGATATACCACCAGCCATGCGTGGTACACCGCAGATAGAGGTAACCTTTGATATAGATAGCAACGGTATACTACACGTACATGCTAAAGACAAAGGCACTGGCAAAGAACAGAGCATACGTATAGAAGCTACTACTGGCCTAAGCAAAGAGGAGATAGAAAAAATGCGTAACGAAGCAAAGGCGAATGAAGACAGCGATAAAAAGCTGCGCGAAGAAGCCGAGAAGCTGAATACGGTTGACTCGTTGATATTCCAAACTGAGAAGCAGTTGAAGGAAGTAGGCGAGAAGTTACCTGCCGATAAGAAAGCAGGCCTTGAAACAGCCTTGGCAGACTTGAAAGCAGCGCGCGAGAAGAACGATGTAGCAGCTATGGATACAGCAGCCGAGGCTTTGAACAAAGCTTGGGAAGCAGCTAGCCAAGATTTATACAACGCTACGCAGCAACAAGGTAACCCGGCCGACGGTGCACAAGCTGGCAACAGCCAAACCAGCGACGATAACGTAAGCGACGTAGAATACGAAGAAGTGAAAGACAACAAGTAAGACGTTGGATGTTGCCATGATTAGTTAATCATAGTAACGGCGCCCCCTCCAAAAGAGGTGGGCGCTTTTTTTTGTACAGTTTTGTATATAGGGTTTAGAATAGGTTAAAAACTAAATGCTTGTTAATGTGTAGCTTGGGTTAAATAATTTATAATTTTGTGTATATTAGGGCTGAAAATCTAAATGTTCTTTAAACTTAAACCAACCACTATGAAGAAACAACTCTACCTACTTCTGGCCTTTTGTGCGCTACTAGGCATGCAGAACAGTGCCACGGCACAAGCCTACTCCGAAAATTTTGATGACATTACTACACTTGCTGGCAGCGGCTGGCTTTTACAAAACAATAGTTCACCAGTTGGTTCTTTAAGCTGGTTTCAAGGTACTGCTACCACGGCTACACCTACGCCTGGACCATTTAACTCCTTTAATGGCGCAGACAATTCATATATAGCAGCAAACTTTAACAGCACAGGCAGTACAGGTACTATCAGCAACTGGTTGATAACACCTAACCGTACATTGCGCAATGGTGATGTATTCACCTTCTATACACGTAAGCCTACCATAGGAGCAGGTCAAACCGATTATCCTGATAGGTTAGAAGTGCGCCTAAGCACCAACGGTGCTAGTACCAACGTGGGTACAGGTGCCAACACCACAGGCGATTTTACTACATTATTATTGTCTATTAACCCTACACTTGTTACCAACGTATACCCACAAACCTGGACCCAGTATACGGTTACTATTTCAGGTTTACCGGCACCTACATCTGGCCGTATAGCATTCCGCTATTTTGTAACGGGCGCTGGTTCATTAGGTACCAATAGCGACTATATAGGTATAGATGCAGTGAACTATACACCGTATGTGTGTCCTGTACTTACAGTTAACCCTACTACATTGCCAGGTGGCACAGCTGGTTCGGCATATAGTCAGGCGCTAAGCCAAACAGGCGCATTAGGCACACC
Organism: Bacteroidota bacterium; assembly: GCA_018267435.1. Lineage (GTDB taxonomy): Bacteria > Bacteroidota > Bacteroidia > Chitinophagales > LD1 > Bog-950. Next base: position 2,999 of record JAFDYM010000219.1, read on the forward strand.
AAGTTATGCTGTTACGGCTGGTGCCGTACCTCCAGGAGTGACACTTAGCGCAGCAGGTACTATAAGCGGTACACCAACTGCTACTGGTACATTTAACTTTACTGTTACTGTAAGTGATAACAGTGGTTGTACTGGTTCAAGGGCTTACTCTATCACTGTAGTTTGTCCTTCAAACCCTATCAGTTTCCCTGTGCCTGCTGCACTATGCAGCAACGATAACGTTGTAGCATTAAGTGGTGCAAGCCCTGCAGGTGGTACATATTCTGGTACAGGTGTTACAGCTGGTCAATTCGATCCTGCAGCAGGTACACAAACTATTACTTATGACTATACCGATCCTTATGGTTGTGCGCATTCTGCTAACCAAACACAAACAGTAAATACAGTTCCTACCGTTACTTTAGCAGCACCTGCTGATGTATGTAGCGATGCTGGCTTAGTAACATTAAGTGGTGGTGCCCCAGCGGGTGGCGTATATTCTGGTACTGGTGTATCGGGTGGTCAATTCGACCCAACAGCTGGTTCTCAAACTATAACTTATACCTATACCGATGGCAATAACTGTAGCAACAGTGCTAGCCAGGCACTTAATGTTAACACTGCCCCAGTGGCAGGGTTTGCTACCCTTAACCCATTTTGCGATAACGATGGCAATATGCAATTGCAAGGCGGTAGCCCAGCAGGTGGTACATATAGCGGTATAGGCGTAACTGGCGATGTATTTGATGTATCGGTAGGTACACAAACTGTAACCTATACTTATACTGCTGGTAACGGTTGCAGCAGCAGCGCTAGCCAAACCCTTACAGTTAATGCTGCACCTACAGTTACTTTTGCCGCACCTGCAGCAGTATGCGATAATGCAGGTACTGTAACACTAAGCGGCGAAAGCCCAGCAGGTGGTACCTTTAGCGGTACTGGTGTAACAGGTACAAGCTTTGACCCTGCTAGCGGTACACAGGCTATAACTTATAGCTATACCGATGGCAATGGTTGCAGTAACAGTGCAAGCCAAACACTTACTGTTAACACTGCGCCTACTGTTACACTTGCTGCACCTACTGCAGTATGCGATAACGGTGGTACTGTAACACTAAGCGGCGAAAGCCCAGCAGGCGGTACCTTTAGTGGAACTGGTGTAACTGGTACAAGCTTCGACCCTGCTAGCGGTACGCAGGCTATAACTTACAGCTATACCGATGGCAATGGTTGCAGCAACAGTGCTACGGCTACATTAACGGTAAATGCAGCTCCTACAGTTACATTGGCTACATTGGCTGATGTATGTGACAATGCAGGTGCTATAACCCTTAGCGGTGGCGCCCCAGCAGGTGGTACTTATAGCGGTATTGGCGTAACGGCAGGTAGCTTCGACCCTACAGCTGGCACACAAACCGTAACTTATACTTACACCGATGGTAACGGCTGCAGCAACGATGCTAGCCAAACACAAACAGTAAACACATGTACTGGTATAGAAACGATAGATGCTAGCCTAGTAAGCTGCTACCCTAATCCTACTACCGGTACACTTACTGTAAACGTAAGCAACGTTGCAGGTGCTAAAGTAAGCGTGCGTATAGTTGACCTAGTAGGCAAACTAGTAGCTGAAGATACTAACGAAGGTACCTATGGCACTTACAATAAAGTATTCAGCCTAGGCGCACTTGCACAAGGTACATACCTAGTAGAAGTACGCAACGGTGCTGCTGTATACCAGCAGAAAGTGGTAAAGCAATAAGCTTTAACTAAATAGTTAATTGATCAAGAAGCGCCCCCTCCAAAAGAGGTGGGCGCTTTTTTTTGTTTGCATGCTATGTAAGATATGATACTTTCGCAGCCTTAATTGAAAACATACTTACATATAAAATGAGAATTCTACTATTCGCCCTGTTATTAGTTTGCCA
>JAFDYM010000021.1 GCA_018267435.1 Bacteroidota bacterium
ATATCTCTACCATTATTAGCTATGCGCACGATAGTATCAATATCATAAAGGCAAGCTTTGTTATCTCTATTCTATACAACTTGGTAGGCATTTTCTTTGCTGTTCAAGGCACTATGAGCCCCATTGTGGCAGCCATTATTATGCCTATTAGCTCGGTAACCATTATCCTTTTTACTACTGCTGGCTCATACTTTGCTGCTAAGCGCCGCCATTTTTAAGCACCATTTGCCATTTTATTGATAAACATCAATAAACGGCTTGGTGTACCTCAAAGGCTAGGGGCAGCCCCCAACCTACCTTTGTATCGTAAAATCAACCGCTATGAGTGTAATATATATCCTTATCGGCGCCAGCCTACTGCTCGGGGTAGGGTTTTTGGTGTCCTTCCTTATCAGCATCAAAAACGGCCAATATGCTGACGAATACACACCTGCCGTAAGAATCTTATTTGATGACGCACCAAAAGACAAAAAGTAATATGCAAGTAGAGAAATTTTCATACGATAACACCACCGTCAGGAATTTTGCCTACGCCACCTTTGTGTGGGGTGTGGTGGGTATGTTGGTGGGTTTGGTAGTTGCCCTTCAGTTGGTTTTTCCTCAGCTGAATTTTATGGAGCAAGCTACCTTTGGTAGGTTAAGGCCGCTGCATACCAATGCGGTCATTTTCGCGTTTGTGGGCAATGGTATTTTTATGGGTGTTTACTATTCGCTTCAGCGCCTTTGCAAAGCGCGTATGTGGAACGACACCTTGAGCAAAATACACTTTTGGGGCTGGCAATTAATAATAGTGGCCGCGGCAGTTACCTTGGTATTTGGTATTACTACCAGTAAAGAATATGCCGAGCTTGAATGGCCAATAGATATAGCTATTACCTTGATATGGGTTGTGTTTGGTATCAATATGTTCGGTACCATACTTACCCGTCGCGAAAAGCACTTGTATGTAGCTATATGGTTCTACATAGCTACATGGGTTACGGTAGCCATGTTGCACATAGTTAACTCTATTGCCATACCTGTTACGCTTTTCAAAAGCTACTCATGGTACGCAGGCGTGCAAGATGCACTGGTGCAATGGTGGTACGGGCACAACGCGGTAGCCTTCTTCCTTACTACGCCTTACTTGGGTTTAATGTATTATTTCTTACCTAAGGCAGCCAATAGGCCAGTTTACTCATACAGGCTATCTATCATCCACTTTTGGGCTTTAATATTCCTATACATCTGGGCTGGTCCTCACCACTTGTTGTTTACCTCGCTGCCAGACTGGGCACAAAGCCTTGGCACTGTATTCTCTGTTATGTTGATAGCACCAAGCTGGGGCGGTATGATCAACGGTTTGCTTACACTACGTGGTGCTTGGGATAAAGTACGCGATGATGTTGTGCTTAAGTTCTTCGTAGTGGCAGTTACCGCTTACGGTATGTCAACTTTCGAAGGCCCTATGCTTTCTATAAAAAGCGTAAACGCCATATCGCACTACACCGACTGGACTATTGCACACGTACATATCGGTGCATTGGGTTGGAACGGTTTCCTAACCTTCGGTGTATTGTTCTGGTTAATACCGAAAATGTTCCGTACCGAGTTGTACTCTCGAAAGTTGGCCAATATGCACTTTTGGCTAGGTACATTGGGTATTTTGTTCTATGCTATACCGCTGTACTGGGCAGCACTTACACAATGGAGTATGCTACGCCAGTTTACACCAGAAGGTATATTGAAGTATCCTAACTTCTTGGAAACAGTTACCGCTATTATGCCCATGTACATACTACGCTCGGTAGGTGGTACTATATACTTGCTAGGTACAGTGCTAGGTGTATATAATTTGATTAAGACGGTGAAACAAGGTTCATTCCTTGCTGACGAAGCGGCTGAAGCACCAGCATTGGCTAAAACTGAAGTAGCACATACTAACGAACACTGGCACCGTTGGATTGAGCGTAGGCCGATACAGTTATTGGTGTTTGCATTTATAGCAGTTGCAATTGGTGGTGTTATTGAGTTTATACCTACGTTCTTGGTTAAGTCTAACATACCTACTATTAGTAGTGTTAAACCATATACTCCACTTGAATTACAAGGCCGCGACTTGTATGTACGCGAAGGTTGCCATGTGTGCCACTCGCAAATGATACGTCCGTTTAGGGAAGAAACCGAACGCTATGGCGAATACTCAAAAGCTGGCGAGTTTGTTTACGATCACCCTTTCCAATGGGGTAGTAAGCGTACTGGTCCAGATATAGCCCGCGAAGGTGGTAAATACCCTGATAGCTGGCACTACAACCACATGGACGACCCTCGCACCATGAGCCCAGGGTCTATTATGCCACCCTATCCATTCATGCTTGATAACGATTTGGATATTTCTACCACCGAGGCTAAGATAAAAGCAATGCAAACATTGGGTGTGCCTTACCCAGAGGGATATGAAAAGCAGGCTAATGCTGACCTTGAGAAGCAAGCCAAAGAAATACAGGCAAGCTTGAAAAAGGATGGCATAGAGTGCAGCGAGAAGAAAGAAATAATTGCCATGATAGCTTACCTGCAACGCTTAGGTACCGATATAAAAGCGCAACCTAAGCAAGAGGTAAACGAAGCTAACACCATAAAATAGAAAGCTATGTTCAGTTTCATTAAAAAGTACGCCGCCTCTATCAATGGTATAGAGATGTATCCAAAGATAGGCTTGGTCATATTCGGTATAGTGTTTCTGCTAATGATATGGTATGCCATAGGTACTAGTAAGGAATACATAGCTGAATTGGCTCAGTTGCCTATAGATGACGACAAACAATAACCCTAATTAATAAAGCTTAAATAAAAGAAACGCTATGAGCAGTTTTCTAAATAAACATAAATCGAAATTGCAAACGGCTATGCTAGTACTTATGTCATCGACTGTAATGGCGCAAGATGCCGCAGCTACAGCAGTGCCAGCCGCGCAAGATGCTGCGCCTGACCTAGTGTGGTGGATATTGGTGGGCATAGGTGCCATATTGCTGGTAGGTATATTGTTGCTAAGCCGCGTGTTCATCAACCTATTTACCATGGTGCTTGATAAGCGCAACGCACAAAAGGTAACTGCAGTTTTGTTATTGCTGTTATCGTCAACTGTTCTTTCTGCACAGGAAGCAGCTGCCGCACCTGTTGCGGTGGCTGCCACTGGTCCTAATACTTGGGACTGGAATATCATTTTTGCTGCCGCCGTAATACTTGTCGAAATGGTGGTGATAGTGGCAATGCTAATGCGCATATCAAGCATGTTGAATGAGCTGGCTGGCAAGCAAGAAGAGAAGAAGGCTTGGAACTTGCACCTGCCTAAATTCTTTGATAAAGTAAATGCATCGGTAGCTATTGAGGATGAGAAGGGCGTGATGCTTGACCATGATTATGATGGTATAAAAGAACTTGATAACAACTTGCCACCTTGGTGGAAGTATGGCTTCTACTTTACCATAGTATGGTCGGTAGTATATATGTTTTACTACCATGCTGCCGGTGGTGCCTCAAGCACAGAGGCATATGTTACCGAAATGGAACAAGCGAAAATAGAAGTGGCTGAATATATGCGCAAGAATGCATCGAATGTAGATGAGAACAATGTGAAGCTGTCGGATGCTATGGGTTTGAACGAGGGTAAAACTTTGTTTATAGCTAACTGTAAAGCTTGCCACGGCGAGTTTGGCGAAGGTGGTGTAGGTCCTAACCTAGTTGATGAATACTGGCTGCACGGTGGTTCATTATCTGACGTATTCAAGTCGGTAAAATATGGCTGGCCTGCTAAGGGTATGAAGAGTTGGCAAACCGATTTAAGCCCATTGCAAATGAAAGATGTAGCGAGTTACATAAAAACACTACAAGGCACAAAGCCTGCCAATGCAAAAGAACCACAAGGTGAATTGTATACTGAAGCTGGAACTGCCACTGCCATTGCTGATACTACAGCAGTAGCGAAAGATAGTAGTACTACAGCAGCAAAGTAAATATATAAAGGAGAGAAGCCATGAGCGAGTTGAATGATGAATTTAGGGATAGCATAGGTACTATAACTGCCGAAGGTGACCGCAAATGGATATTTGCAAAGAAACCCTTTGGTAAGCTGTACAATGCGCGTACTATAGTTAGCTATCTGTACCTACTTGTATTCTTCGCTTTGCCTTGGATAAAAGTAAATGGCGAGCCACTGTTCATGTTCAACTTAATTGAGCGTAAGTTCATTTTGTTCGGTACCATATTTTGGCCGCAAGACTTTTTCCTTTTCGTTATTGCCATGCTCACCTTTATGGTTTTCGTGGTACTGTTTACAGTTGTGTTTGGCCGTTTGTTCTGCGGTTGGATATGTCCACAAACTATTTTCATGGAGATGGTTTTCAGGAAAATAGAGTACTGGATAGAGGGTGATGCTGAGAAGCAGAAACGATTGAATGATGCTGAATGGAACAAGGAGAAAGTGCTAAAGCGTGGGGCAAAGTTTTTTGCCTTTTTTGGCTTTTCATTCATAATAGCGCATTACTTTCTTGCATACATAATAGGTATGGATGCTGTGGTGCAGTACATGAGCGAAGGCCTAGTTAACCATATCGGTACTTTTATTCCATTAGTTGTTTTTTCGTTTGTATTCTTTGCTGTGTATTGGAGGTTTAGAGAGCAAGCTTGCATTATTGTATGTCCTTATGGAAGGCTACAGGGCGTTATGCTCGATCCTAACTCGATAGTAGTAGCATATGATTACGTGCGCGGCGAGCCACGCGGCAAAATGAAAAGGCACGCCGAGCCAGAGAAAAAGCTTGGCGACTGTATAGACTGTATGGCGTGCGTTAAGGTATGCCCTACAGGTATTGATATACGCAACGGCACGCAGCTTGAATGTGTAAACTGTACCGCTTGTATAGATGCCTGCGACCATATAATGGAGAGCGTGCATAAGCCTACAGGCCTTATACGCTATGCTTCGGAAAACAATATAGCGCGCAGCGAGAAGTTGAAAGTAACACCGCGCATTATAGCGTACAGTGTGGTACTAGTAGCATTGGTAGCTGTATTGTTTGCACTTATGCTTACCCGTAAAGATGTGCAGGCTACCGTAATGCGTGCACAAGGTATGTTGTTTCAAAAGCAAGAGGATGGCCGCATTAGCAACCTTTATAACATTAAGCTGATAAATAAAACACGCAACACGATGCCGGTTGAGCTGAAGCTTATTGGCACTAATGGCGAAATACAGGTAGTAGGCAAGTCTATTGTAATGCAACCGGAGTCGGCTAGCGATGCGGTATTTTTTGTAATAATGGATAAACAGGATATACCACACCGTAAAAACAAAATAGAGATAGGTGTATACAGCAAGGGCGAAAAGCTAGATGACGTGAATACGAATTTTATGGGCCCTGGTGGGCACTAACAAATTGAAAATATAGAACTATGAAAAAGTTATTTCAAAAATTCAACTGGGGATGGGGTATAGGTCTTTTCTATACAGCATTTGTAGTGTTCATGCTTGGCATGGTTTACAAAGCTTCGCAGAATAGTATCGACTTTGTAACCAATGACTATTACAAGAAAGAGTTAGAATACCAGGCGCATATAGATAAGATAAAGCGCACCGCTATGCTTGCGGAAAAGCCTAAATGGCAAGTGCAAGAGAAAAGCGTAGTAGTTAGTTTTCCTGTAAAGGAAACTGGCAAAGATGTAAAGGCAAATGTGTTGTTCTACCGGCCAAGTGATAGTGGTAAGGATGTAACTATAAATGTAACAGCCGATAGCACTGGCCAAGCCATTGTTACATCAAACAAGTTGCAGCATGGTGTATACCGCATGCAAATAGACTGGGAAGCGGGTAGTACAACCTATTACACCGAGGGTATAGTTAACCTAAACTAGTATAACGATGGAGTTTCTTCTTCCAGCATTTATGTTAGGTATACTTGGTAGTTTTCACTGCATAGGTATGTGCGGACCAATAGCTATGGCACTACCCTTGAAAAGTGCATCATCTACCGAACGTATTATAAAGGCATTGGCGTATAACGCAGGCCGTATACTCACCTATTCCATGTTTGGTTTGGTGTTTGGTATTATTGGCAAGTCGGTAGTTATAGCTGGTTATCAGCAGGCGCTATCCATAGTATTAGGCGTAGCAGTATTGGTTATGTATTTTTTACCCACTAGCACTACATCGCGCATACCGGTAATGAAGTATGCTACACGCCTAATATCAAAACTAAAAGCTGCCTTTGGTATAATGCTGCAAAAGAAAAGCCTGAGCTCAACATTTGTGTTAGGTATGCTTAATGGCCTATTGCCATGTGGCTTGGTATACCTTGCAGTAGCGGGTTCAATAGCTACCGGCGATATGATAAAAGGTGCGGCATTTATGGCTCTATTTGGCTTGGGTACACTGCCCGCTATGGCTTTTGTAACCACCGCCTCGCAATGGATAAGTGTAAGCGTAAGGGCTAAGATGCGCAGCCTTATTCCTGTATTTGTAGTAGTCTCTTCTTGCTTGTTAGTAGTAAGGGGTATGAATCTTGGTATACCGTATTTAAGCCCTCAATTCAGTAAAACCGATTGTACAAAACACAGCTGCTGCCACAAAGTAAGCAGTACGCAAATGCCATAACTATGAAGCTGCAAATACAAGATGATATGACCGTAGCTGCATTGCAGGCTGAGTTTAATGCTATGTTTCCATTTTTGAAACTGGAAATTAGGGCAGGTTTGGCGAGAGGCAACACCAATAAGTATCTATTGCTTAAGCAATGTAGAAGGCAGCACAACGATGGCGAATTTGATGTACAGCCGCAAGAAAGCTTACAGAGTTTTCTTGATAGACTTAATCAGGAATTTGGGCTGAATGCAGAGGTGTATCGCAAAAGCGGTAATATGTGGATAGCCACCAGCCTTAGCAGTGCTTGGACACTAGACCGACAAAACAATGAGGGCTTTGAAATAAATAGTTATAAAGTAGATTAGTTTCTTAGGTCCTTCAATTTGTTTTCTTCAAGTACTTCTATCTTACCTTCTTTTATTTCTATCAGCTTTTCTTCCCTAAAGTCGCTTAGTATGCGGCACAGCGATTCGGTAGGTGTACCCACAAGCTGTGCTAAGTTCTCTCTCGACATTTTTATGCCTGGCTTATCTGCAGGCGTCTGCTTGTACTTTTCATATACCTGCAATACGCCATTGGCCACACGCTTACGTAGCGAGTTATAAGCTAGGTTTATCAACTGGTTTTCTCTTTCAACCAAGTTGTGCGATAGTAACTGGAAGAACTTTTTTACTATCTGGTTTTCGCTATTTACTATGCTGGCAAAGTCTGCCTTGGGTATCATCATTATTTCGGCTTCTTCCAATACCTCCGCATTATCGGTGTAGGTAGTTTCTTCAAGCAATGCAGTATAGCCCATAAAGTCGCCCGCAGTATATAAACCTGTGATAAGCTCTTTGCCATCTGTGTTTACCTTAAAGGTTTTTACCTTGCCCTTATTTATAAAGTATAAATACATAGGGCGGTGACCTTCGGTATATATCTCAGCCTTTTTCTTGTATACCTGTGTTTCATTATCTGGCGATGTTAAGTTTACTTTTGCATTGGTTTTTACCTCGCTCATAAACTTGTTTACACCATCGGCATCTTGGTTGTAATCTGTCTTTAGTATTTCGCTTTTCCTCAGCCTTGCTTCTATCGAGTTCAATAGCTCGCTTTGGTTGAATGGCTTGGTAATGTAGTCGTCAGCGCCTAGGTCCATGCCCTTTCTAAAGTCATCTCGGCTAGCCTTTGCACTTACAAATATGAATGGCACCGAAGATAGCTTAGGGTCCTTATTGAACAAGTGCAATACTCCGTAACCATCCAGTACTGGCATCATAATGTCGCACAATACTAGGTCGGGCGTTATTTGCATAGCAAGGGCTACGCCATCTTTACCGTTTTCAGCACTTATTACTTTGTACTGTGCCAGCTCAAGTATTTCGGTTACGTTTTCGCGTATTTCGCTATTGTCTTCTATTACCAATATTGTCTTCATACTATACTACAGGTGCATTTTGAATAGTGATGGTAAAGCTAGTACCCTCATCCAATTTACTACTAAGGGATATGCTCCCATCTAACAACTCGAGGTACTTTGTTACTATGTGCAAACCTAATCCTGTTCCTTTAATATTCGCAGCATTTTGCCCTCTAAAAAAGCGGGTAAACAAATGTTTTTGATCTTCTTCCGAAATACCAATGCCAGCGTCTGTAACAGAAATAGTAATTAGCTCCTGGTTGGCTTTGGCCACTATTGAGATAGGTTTGCCTTCTTCCGAAAACTTAACCGCATTTGATATAAGATTGATAAGGATATTTTTTACCAAGCGTTTATCGGTATTTACGTCTTTTATGCCTTCGAAAGAATAAAGGATAGGGTTTTTGCGCTTGGTAGTTTCTGCCATTTCTTGCGTTAGATTACCTAAGAACTCAGCAATGTCGAATATATCTCGCCTTACCTCTATCAAGCCTTCCTCTAACTTGCCAAGCGATAATAAATCTTCTAGCATGGCATTCATATGCGTTACCGATTCTTCTATACGGTGAACGTGCCTTTGGCGCTTCATTTCATCATTTACATAGCTTTTTATCAAAGAAGCTGAGGTAAGTATGGTACTAAGCGGTGTTCTAAACTCATGCGATACCGTAGATACGAACCTAGATTTCAAATCGCTTACTTCTTTTTCCTTTTCAAGTGCCTTGGCTAGCTCATCTTTTGATACCTCAAGTTGCGAGAGCGTTTCGTGCAATACAACGGTGCGGTCTTTTACTTTTTGTTCCAACGCAATATTTAGTTCCCTAACCTCACGGCTTACGCGTTCTATTTCCTCATATTGTCTTTTACGTACCGTTATATCTATAATAAACGCAGTAACATACGATTCTCTTCCTACCTTATAATGGCTTAAGCTAATCTCAACAGGAAATACATCGCCGCTTTTTTTTAATGCATATAAGTCGCGCCCTGCGCCCATAGGGCGGTTCACAGGGTTGTCATGAAAGCCCTCTCTATACTTTTCGTGCCTGGCATGTATCGTTCTTGGTATCAGCACCTCTATTTTTTTGCCAATTAGTTCGCCTTCATCATACCCAAACATTTTTTCGGCAAAAGGGTTGATCAGTTCTATTTCACCAGCCTTGTTGCTTAGTATAATCCCTTCGGTAGCGTTGCTAAATAGGGACTCTAGCTGCAAGGTGTCGCGCTCGGCTTTTAGCTGTATCTGTTTTACGTATAATACAAAGAACATTGCGGCAACTACGCCCATAAGCGTAAAGCTGTGATTGATGGCAGATGTGTAATATTCTTGATTAGGATGTAAAAGGAATACCGCGCCAAAAATGGCTATGCTAGCCACTACTGCCGAGAATACCACTTCGGCCTTATCTTTAGCATATATTGTTACTATTACGCCTAGTATGTAGCCTGCACTAATGTATGTGCCGCTGGGCATTATATATTCCAGAAACAGCGCAAAAAGGGTTAACGCTATACTTAAATAGGTTATTTTGTAATTGTCCAAATTCGGTATCTGTTTTGTTGGGAAAGGTAATACAATTTGTTAAATCAAAAGATATACTTGTCTGTAATTTTAGCAAGGTGTTTTTTTCATGCTTAGCTTAATGGTTATACTTTGCTAATTTGCTGTATTTATGCTAAATATCTATAGCCAATGATTTATAACAATGTATCTTGGCTTAAATGCAAAAAGCTACACGGCAAATTATAGTGGAGATTGATAAACTTTTAAACCCGACAGTTTTATGAAACAGATCAGTAATTTTCAGGAGTACTTGGATGCGTATAAGCAAAGTGTTGAGGCTCCTGAAGCATTTTGGGCAGATGTGGCTGAAGGTTTTACTTGGCAGAAAAAGTGGGACAATGTATTGCAATGGAACTTTGATGAACCCACTATAAAGTGGTACGATGGTGCTAAGGTGAACCTTGCCGAGAACTGCCTAGATAGGCACCTAGCTGATAAGAGCGACCAAGTGGCTTTGATATGGGAGCCGAACGATATAAACGAACAAGCGCGCAGCATAACTTATAAGGAACTACACGCCGAAGTATGCCGCTTTGCCAATGCCCTAGTAAAGTTAGGTGTAAAGAAAGGCGACCGTGTATGTATTTACTTGCCAATGGTGCTGGAAGGCGCTATAGCTATGCTAGCTTGCGCACGTGTAGGTGCGGTGCATTCGGTGGTGTTTGCAGGCTTCTCGGCTAACTCTATAGTAGATAGGATAAACGATGCCCAGTGCAATTTCATTCTTACTGCCGATGCAGTGTATCGTGGCGATAAGAAGATAGAACTAAAGAAGATAGTAGATGAAACATTGGCGCAAACGCCATCTATCAAACACTGCGTGGTACTTAACCACCGCAATGCCGATGTGAACATGGTAGAAGGTCGCGATATATGGTGGCACGATGCCGTAGCAGGTGTAAGCACAGAGCATAAAGCCGAGAGCATGGATGCCGAAGACCCATTGTTCATTCTATATACATCGGGTAGTACGGGCAAGCCGAAGGGCGTGCTGCATACCTCGGCAGGCTATATGGTATATGCGGGTTACACATTCAACACTGTCTTTAATTATCAGCCTAAAGAGGTGTTCTTCTGCACCGCAGATATTGGTTGGGTAACAGGCCATAGCTATTTGGTTTATGGTCCACTGTTGAACGGC
>JAFDYM010000220.1 GCA_018267435.1 Bacteroidota bacterium
CCTTCTCGGTTTTGCAACTAGGTAGTATTAAAACAAATAAAGCGACAGCCAGCAAGCTTATCGCCATATTCATTTTGTATTTCATGTTTCGTACTTCGTATTTCTTGTTAAGCATGTATTAGGGCTGTGTTTTCAGCTTGCTTTGGTTCAATGTTGAAGTTAGAAAAAATAACGCCACCACCAATCATATCGTTGCCTTCGTAAAAAACTGCCGATTGGCCCGGTGCTATGGCCGATACCTTATCCATAAACTCTACCTTAACGCGGTCGCCTATTTGGTGCAGTACACTGCTTTCGCCTTCGTGCTTATAGCGTACCTTGGTTATGGCAGGCAGGTTAGCTGGTATGGTTTCATATTTCTGTAGGTTTAGTTTACCCACCCACATTCCGTTGCGCTCCAGTTCGTTTTCTTCGCCTAGCACTACGGTGTTGGTTTCTGGTACTATTTCTACCACAAACATAGGCTTGCCAAATGCCATGCCCAAGCCCTTGCGCTGGCCAATGGTATAGAATGGATAACCGTTATGTTTTCCCAACACTTTGCCGTTTACATCTACAAAGTTGCCGCCATCTACCCTGGCTTCAAGGTCGGGCATGCGGCGCTTTAAAAAGCCCCTGTAGTCGTTATCGGGTACAAAGCATATCTCGTAGCTCTCGCTTTTGTTGGCTAGGTCTATATAACCCATATCGCGCGCCATTTGTTTTATATCTGGCTTGTGGTAGCCCCCTACTGGGAACATGGTGCGGCTAAGGCAAGCTTGGCTAACACCCCACAGCACATAGCTTTGGTCCTTATTCAAGTCTAAGCCACGCGATATAATGCTCCTTCCAGCCTCGTGGCGCAGCTGTGCGTAGTGGCCTGTAGCTATATACTCGCAGTCCATCATGTCGGCACGCTTTAATAGTGCCTCCCACTTTATGTGGGTGTTGCATAGCACACATGGGTTGGGTGTGCGGCCTGCCATGTACTCGTCAACAAAGTTGTTCACCACATAGTCACCAAATTCATCGCGTATATCTATTATAAAGTGACTGAACCCAAGATCAACCGCTATTTGGCGCGCATCGTTTATACTGTCCAACGAGCAGCAACCTGTTTCCTTTTTGCTACCGCCGCTGGTGGCATAGTCCCATGTTTTCATGGTTATACCTACTACTTCGTAGCCTTGCTCGTGCAGCATTACGGCGGTTACGGTACTATCTATACCGCCGCTCATTGCTACCAATACCTTTCCTTTTTTACTCATACTATACCTAGCCTTACTGGCTATCCTTTTTCACTTATTACAAAGATAAGCTAAAGCCTAAAAACAAATTATCCCCCTGGGCTGCAGGGGGATAATTATATATTTTCAACAAATGCCACCGTAATGGCATTGCCATATACGTGTTATACAGCCCTAAAGCAATTACGCTTTCTGCTCTACTTGTACCTTAGCCTGGCTATAGGTAGGGCAAGTGTGCCTGCTGCTGCAAGATGATAGGGCGAATACAAAACCAACTGCTACGCTGGCGACGATGATGTTACGTATGGCTTTCATGATATCTGATTTTAAAATTTGAACGCGAAAGTAAACGATTTATTTCGTTACCTCAAAATTACTCCTTTTTAAGCATAAATTTTATTTGACTATCACTTATTTATAGTTTTATAGAGTCTTAAGGCTTTTGTCCTTGCTTTTTGCGCTTGTTATATATCCAATAGGGCACTGCCGCAAATAGTATTGCTATTAATGCATAAACGGCATACGGCACGGCATTAACTATATAAGGTTTATGTAGTGGTATAGGCACTACTTCATCTGCCACTTTAGCTCTTTTGTTCAGCGCTATAAAGTGTTTTTTGCGTGTTTTTAGTACATCGCTGCTATAGCCATATTCTTCTGCCATTTTGTATATGCTTAAAGCTGATTCTACTTCTTCTATAATGGCTACCGTATTGCCAAGGTCGAATAGCAATTGTGCTATAATGGGGTCTTTAGGGGGTATAAAAGAAATCCTTTCCGATAGCTGGGTTTCTATCTGTGCAGCTAGTTCGCGCAGATCCACTTTGCCTTTGTAGGTAGGTGTTTCTGTAGTACCAAAGTTAAGCTTAAGCAAGCTATGGTTATTAAGATACTTCCAGTTATCGTTCTTATTAAGCTTTGCTTCTAATATTCGTACATGTATCCACTCCGAGCCGTTATGCGAATCGGGATTACGTTTTATGCCCTTTTTTATCCATATCAATGCTGAATCATTCTTGCCTAGTACTTCATATATAGTGCCCAAATTTGTAGCTGTTTGATATATGCCGGGATGCTTCTTCTCAATATCTACAAATACAGCCTTAGCCTCTTCGAACTTGCCATTGAAAATTAGCTGCACGCCGTAGTCGTTATAGTGCGCTAAATTGCCCGATGCCTTGTACAGACTATCGGCAATGTGTAGGTTACTTTGCAATTGCTCCTTGTTGCTTAAATCGTGTGCCGGGCGCGGTTTGTAACTCCCTAGTCCCGATTCGGTAAGTTTGCCATCTAATCTAGCCGCAAATTCATTAATGCAAGCATAAGCGGTTTGATGTATGCAGAATACTGTAACTAGCAGTGCAACAAGTGGGGTGTGTTTCATAGTATGCTAATGTATTTATATGTAGCATTAAACGCAAGCTATACTTTGCTATTGTTCATAGCCATAGAAAATGTCCACTACTACTCGGACCAATGCATATTCTAATCTGTGTAATCCTCAGAAACAAAAAAAGCCCCTAATCCGAGGGTGTCGGTAGGGGCTCTGCCTTGTTAGTGCGTGTCAGGGGGAAAATAACTTGTCTGTATTAATCTTCTTCGTCGTAGTCTTCGTTGCCGTAGTGGCTGGCATTAGGGTCATCCTGAAAGTCTTCTACCCTAAAATCCTGCCTGCGTTGAAACTCTTCTTGCCTTAGCTTTATTAGGTTCAGCCTATCTAGGCGAAAAGAGCGGTAATCGTTGCGCAGTTTGCACCAGCCTACCAGGTTTCTCTTCCTATCCTTGTATACAATTGCCATCGGCTCTATCTCGCGGGTGCTTACGCCTTTCTCGCGGCTATCATACTCTATTATAGTTACCTTACAGTTGTCAATCGCATTGTTAATGGTGCTTAGCAAATTGGGGGAATAATGCATTTGCTTTCGCTGTGTGTTGTTCCTTGCATACGTCGAATCGATCATCGGGGCTCCATTTGTTTCCGCTAATGTACGTTTTCAAAATGCTAAAACCAATTTTTAAAGCATCTTTTTTAAACCCCACGTTTCCCCAAAACCCTTTATTAATAAGCATTTGGAAACTTTTTTAGCTAATTACGTTTCCGTAAATAAAATACATTCTTGCCTTAAACTAAAACATGAAGTACCGCGCCAGTTTCCTTAAAACTACAAAGTTTTGCTTAAAAATTCATTGAATTCAAAGCGCGTAGTAGCTATGCTTTGTACTAATCCAAGCATACCGTTTTGCAGTTTGCTGTTGGCGTTAACATAGTTCTCGGTTACGTGCGTAGGCTTATCCTTACTTAGTTCGGTTACATCGCTGTTGCGCTTGTTTACATCATGTTTCAGTTCGTCTATCTGCTGGCGCAGCAGTACAAATTTGTTTTGAAAATGCTCAACCTGTGCCAATACGTCTTTATCGGTATTCTTGCTAGCAACTTCCTCTAGCCTAGTAGTTAATAACGCTAACTCATCTTTGTAAAATTCCAGTTCGCGTAGCCAATCGTTACCTTGGTGGTGTAGTGCATTCAATGAAGTTTTCATACTTGAAAATTTATTTAGGGTTAAAAAATACGCTCAAAATATGGCCATAAGCTTCGGCCAAGGGTTACTATGCCCACTAGTAGTATAAGTACCAGTACTACCTTGCGGAACGCATCTTGGTTAATGCGGCCCAAAAGCAGCTTACCAATGTACGAACCCAATAAAGACACCACCACAAGCACAGGTAGTAGGTAGTAATTGCTGGCACTTAGGTAGCCGTTCTCAACATATATCACGGCGCGGCTTAGGTCTACCCCCATGTCAATAGCCGCCGAGGTGCCTACAAACAGGTTTTTCTCCAGGTTATAAGCTGCTAAACCAAGGCCGCGTATAGCACCGCCCGTACCTACAAAGCCCGCCAGAAAGCCAGCCAAGCTGCCACCAGCCACGCTTACGGGCACCGTAGGCTGCAGCTGCCAATCGGGCTTGGCAAGCATAAACGTGCTAAACACAATAAGGAACAGCGCCAACACCAGTTGGTCGTACCTAAAGTTTACCTTGGTAGTAAGCCAAGCCCCTAGTATTACAAATACCACGCTAGGTATGCCAAATAGTAGCGTTAAACGCCAATTGATAGTTTTATAGAACAGAAACAACTTGCTGGCATTGCTAAACACATGGAACACTGCTGTAAGCCCAAGCACAGTTTTAGTATCGAAAAAAAACTGGGCTATAGGCACAAAAAACAATGATGAACCAAAGCCACCCACGGTGCCTATTATTTCGGCTAACAAAGCCAGTACTCCAAAAACAAGTATCGACATGAATTACTGGTGCGTTATAAATACCGGCATATTCAATTCCTTTATCACCTTGTTGCTTACACTTTGGTGAAACAGGCGCGATAAGGCATTGCGGCCATAAGCCCCCATTACCACTATGCTATTAGTCGACCTAGTTTTAAGGTACTTAATCAACTCTTCTTCGGGCTTGCCATTCAGCACCTCAAACTCAGCGTTCTTATAATGTACATGCACTAGATCTTTATAGTTCCAACCTTCTGTAAGGTGGTTGCTGGTCTTGTCATTTACGCTTACTACGGTAGTTGGTAGCTCGTTTAGTTCAGGAAACAAATAGCTGAACATTTTAGTAGCGTACACACTGCTAGGGCTGCCATCGTAGCATAGTACTACATTATCGAAGAAGCTATACTCATGCGGCACTATCAACACAGGGCAGTGCGAGTCTATCAACAAATCTTTAATGAATGTATTTGGTGCTTCGTTTCCCAGCGAGAAAAAACCCGTGTGCGAGTCTATTACAATCAAGTCCGCAAAGGCGCTTTCTTTCAGTAGCTCCTGTAACGGCACGCCTTTATCTAGGTGTACCTTGTAGCGTATACTTTTGGCATCGCAAGCCTGCCTAAACAGCGAGGTGTTCAGCTTTATCTTTTCCACATCTTCCTGCTGGCTTTGCTCCACCGTGCCGAAGTCGATAAAAGGTTGATCCCAAGCATATGCGTAGGTATAGTTTACATAGCGCATATCCTGTATAAACACACCCACCAACAATGAATTGCTGGCCTTAGCCAATTCTATGGCGTATTTCGATGCCCCTTCAGAATACTTAGTTCCGTCGAAGGCTGCTAGTATCTTTCTCATATTGTGGTTCCTCGCTTTGGTTTTGGTATTACAAAATTATACATAAAATACCCGATAAAATTTACATGCCTCAATACAAATGTTGATGTTTATCAATAACTGATATTGCAGGATGCTTGCAATTCGTTATTTTCGACACATTATAGCATCTATTAATGGCAGAATTTAGCATGTTGCGCTTTAAGCGCAGGTACGGTAAGCGTAAGGTAGAATTAACTAAGTTTTTGAAGAAATTCTCAAGAACCAAGAAGCGCGGCATTTTTAAAATGGCTGTAGAGGCTGACCAATATGCCTGGAGCCAGGTGCAGTGCCTTGACTGTGGCAACTGCTGCAAAAGGATGACGCCTACCTTTACCAAGCAAGATATAAAGCGCATATCGGCGCACTTTGGCGAAACCCCGAAGGAGTTTTACGATAAGTGGCTGAAGCTAGATGACAACAAGGATGTGGTGAATAAAACGCAGCCTTGCCAGTTTATAGGACCCGATAACAAGTGCAGCATCTACGAAATTCGCCCTGTTGACTGTGCCCAATTCCCGCATTTTGTACGCAAAGACGTAAAATATCAGGCAGAACAGAAGGTTTATGCCACCAATATGGAGTATTGCCCTGCTACCCTCGCTTTTGTTGAGAAACTAGAGGCAACTATTGGCGCAGATTTATAAACTTTACGGCTCATAAACTTGAGCGATGAAGTATTATAACAACATAGTAGAAACCATAGGCAACACGCCCTTGGTAAAGTTGAACAACATAACGAAGGACGTTCCTGGCTTGTTTTTAGCCAAGGTAGAATATTTCA
>JAFDYM010000221.1 GCA_018267435.1 Bacteroidota bacterium
ATAATACACTAGCTTATTTACATTGTATTTGGCACTAAAGCTTTTAGGATGAAGTCTATTCTTGTGTTCCTCTATTCTGTTAACTATATTGTAAGTTACGCCAGTGTACAAAATATTGTTGTGGGCATTAGAAATGATATACACGTAGTAAGTCGTCATTACCAACCCAACCTTATTTACGTTGTACATTATTAGCATAGCTCAAATATATAATGCAGTAAGGATAAAATCATATAAATGAATGCTGTCATTGCGAGGAACGGGGTGACGAAGCAATCCCCTAAGAGGTAAGGCTGCTTGAGCTGGGGATTGCCGCGCGAAGCTGCGCAACGCTCGCAATGACATATTGAGGAACTGCAAAATCCCCCTTCAGCCATAACCGCCCACAGACTGTACGCGCGCTGCGCGAAGCTGCCCCGATAGCTATCGGGGGCAAGGCGCAACAGCACCGCGCCAAATATTGGTTTTAATTTTCTGCCAACTATCCTACCTTCACACACAAATCATACCCGCGTGAAGTATCTTAAACCATTGCTCGCCTTGGCCGCTACGGTGGCAGTTATCATTGCCTTTAATAATAAGCTTGGTCCGCTGCCGCCTATGGGCAAGTTGCTGAACCCTGCTACGGGTCTGTGGGCCAATGCCGAAAGCAATGCCAAGCCTGCCGATGAGCAGTATAACCTAGACGGCCTAAAGGCGGAGGTAAAGGTGCACTTCGATGAGCGTATGGTGCCGCATGTGTTTGCGCAGAATGATGAGGATTTGTACTATATGCAGGGGTACCTTACGGCTAAGTTCCGCCTGTGGCAAATGGAGGTGCAGACGCATAATGCGGCTGGCCGTGTAAGCGAAATAGCAGGAGAGAAGGCGCTGAAAACCGATAGGCTGCAACGCCGCATAGGTATGGTATATGGCGCCGAGCAGGCGGAAGCATACATCAATGCCGACCCTGAAAGTAAGAAGCTGGTGGAAGCGTATTGCGCAGGTGTAAATGCCTATATCAAGAACTTGCAAGTGAAGGATTATCCGCTAGAGTATAAGCTGCTAAACTATAAGCCCGAGGAGTGGAAACCGATAAAGGTTGCCCTGCTATTGAAGAACATGGCGAACATGCTTTCGGTGTTTGAGTACGATATAGAGAATGCCAACTTTGTAAGCAAATACGGCATGGAGGAGTTCCGCAAACTATACCCCGACTTTGTAGCCGATGAAGACCCGATAGTAAGCCGCGAAACGAAGTTCAACTTTAGCGGTAAAGAGGTTGCAGGCATGGATGGCAACATTAAGAATGACTCGCTAAGTATGGTAATGAACCAAACCCTTGCGCAGCTAGGCGGTGTGAACAGTCATATAGAGAAACCTGACGAGATAACAGGTAGTAACAACTGGGCGGTGAGCGGCAGCAAAACCAAAAGCGGCGGCCCTATGTTGTGCAACGACCCGCATTTGAAATTGAGCCTGCCAAGTATATGGTACGAGATGCACTTGGTAAGCCCTAACATGAACGTGTACGGCGCTACCATACCGGGCGCACCTGCGGTTATCATCGGCTTTAACGATAGTATAAGCTGGGGTGTAACCAACGGCGGCCGCGATGTGCGCGATTGGTACAGTGTTAAGTTTAAAGATGCCAACCGCGATGAGTATGAGTACAACGGCAAATGGCTGAAGAGTGAAAAGCGCGTAGAAACCTACAAGGTAGCAGGTGGAAAGGATTTGATAGATACGGTTATCTATACCAAGTTTGGTATAGTGGTGTTCGATAAAAACTATGGAGAGGCCGAGAGCAGCTATAACCTAGCTATGCGTTGGACTGCCCACCTGCCATCGAACGAGTTTAAGACCTTCTACCTAATGAACCAAGGCAAAAATTATGACGACTACATCAATGCCTTGAAGAACTACACTTGCCCTGCGCAGAACTTCGTATTCGCTTCGCGCAGTGGCGATATTGCTATTAAGGAGCAGGGGCGTTTCCCGATACGCAACAAGGCTACCGAGCAGGGTAAGTATCTAAGCAATGGTACTACTCCTGTAGATGAATGGACGGACTTTATACCTTATCAATACAACCCTACCGATAAGAACCCTGCGCGCGGTTTTGTAAGCTCGGCTAACCAGCACCCTACCGATAGTACTTACCCTTATTACTACCCTGGCGTAGGCGTGTACGAGAACTACCGCAACCGCCGCATCAATCAGGTGTTGGCTGAGGGTAAGGATATAGATATGGAGTTTATGAAGAAGCTGCACAGCGATAACTTCAACATGAACGCCGCCGAGGCATTGCCTACCTTGTTGGCATTGCTTGATAAGAGTAAGCTAGGCAAGGAGGAACGGCACTATGTAGATGCCCTAAGCAAGTGGAACTACTTTAACGAGGCTAACCAAATAGAGCCAGTGTACTACGAAATATGGTGGAATGAACTGCGTAGACTATTGTGGGATGAAATGATACACTCGCCAGCGCCCATGAAGCAGCCTGACTTTTACGTAACCGTGCAGTTTTTGAAAACAGATAGCACCTCGCATTTCTACGATAACGACTCTACTAAGCAGGTGGAAACACGTGCCGATATAGTGAACCAAAGCTTTGCTAGTATAAAGGTGGCATTGGAAAGCAGGAAGTTTGTAGAAGTATCGGAGCCTTATGGTAAAGATGAAGCTTTTATAGCTGCTACCCAACCGCATGATTGGGGTACGTATAAAGATACCAAGGTGGCGCACCTAGCAGGCATAGATGCCTTTAGCAAAAAGGCTTACAACGGCGGTAACCGCAATATTGTAAATGCTACCAATAATAGTCATGGCCCAAGCTGGAGGATGATAGTAGACGAAGGCACCATGAAGGCTTATGTGGTGTACCCAGGCGGCGAAAGCGGCAACCCTGGCAGCAAGTACTACGATAATATGGTGGATACTTGGGCCAAGGGCGAATACTACGAAGCCAACTTTGTAAAGAAGGCGGAGGACCTAGGCACGAAACGTGTGTACACGGCTACGTTCAGCCCGAAGAAGTAGGCCGTTAGATAACGATAGAATGATTTGGCGCGGTGCTGTTGCGTCTAGCATATTAGTGTGCCTGCCGCGCGCGTACATACTATTGTGTATTTACTTTAAGCAGTATTGAGATAGTCGTAAGCATTCTTAGGTACTCTTTTTTAGCCTTATAGCTAAAACCTAAAACCATGCAAACTTTAGAATTTAAAATAGAAATACTTGCCCCGCGTGCCAAGGTTTGGGACGTATTGTGGAATGATAGTACCTATCCGCAATGGACGGCGGTGTTTAGCCCTGGCAGCCGTGCCGAAAGCGATTGGCAGGAGGGTAGTCGCATACACTTTACCGACCCTAGCAACAACGGCATGTATAGCCTAATAGATAAGAAGGTGGAGCCTGAATACATGGCATTTAAGCACCTAGGTGTTTTAAAGGATGGCAACGAGCAACCGCTTGACGAAGAAAGCCGCAAATGGGCCGGCAGTATGGAGACCTACAAACTTAGCGACGAGGCCAGTAAAACAACGCTGGAAGTAAGTGTTGATGTGGCCGAGGACCATGTATCTATGTTTAATAAGGCCTTTCCCGAAGCACTTAGGATAGTGAAGGAGCTAAGTGAAAAATAAGGTGAGTAAAACGTCCACAGAAAGAACGTATTCTAAGGTTAAAACAAGCCCTGTATTGTTAAATCTAAGCCGCATTCAACCATTCAACCTTGTAAGGCTCTTGCCGCTTTATAACTGCAAACATCCTTGCCACTATCTTACATCTGATTGCG
>JAFDYM010000222.1 GCA_018267435.1 Bacteroidota bacterium
CTAAGGCATTTAAGTCGCCGTTTACCTTGTGCAGTATTTTTTTGGCTATATCAAGTGCGCTATTGCCTACTACGCCCGTGCGCAGCAATATCGTTATCAATTCTGCATCGCTTAAAGATGCTTTACCTTTAAGTAATAGTTTTTCGCGCGGCCTATCTTCTTCGGCCCAGCTTTTTATCGATAGAAAATCTTTCTCTTCCATAGCGTTATAACACTGGTAAAGAAAAGATAATTTCTAATATACGATGTATCTAATAGTTTTACTGGTAGGGAAACTATAGTGGTTAACGGCTGTTACGGTTATATTCAGCACACCAGTATCGGTCTGCGTTAAAAACTCATCGAAACTATAGCTGGTGGCATTGTTAAGTATGAGCGTATGGTTATTTACCGTATCGCCCGAGCGTACACGGGTACTTACCATGCTAATGTAAAGCAGGCCCTTATCGTCGCTTGCTGTGCCACGCACTTGCATACTGCTATTTACGGGTACAGCTTGGCTATCTATAGGCAATGCTAGGCTTAAGCTTGGGGCATTGTGCGCGCTAAATGTTACCGATTGTTGGGTATAATCCAAATCATGGTCTATTATGGTAACTGTGGCGGTATAGGTACCTGTATCGGCAGGTGCAAAGTATACGCTATAGTTGTGCGTTACAAAGCCATGCACATACGGCGCCTTATGCATAGCAGTATCACCCTGTGCATTGGTTACAGTAATGTATAGCTCATGCAGGTCCTTATCATCGCTGATGGTGCCGCTTATCTGCACCGAGTCGCTAGCTGAAATGGCTTGGTTGGTAAAAGGCCTTTCGATAGTAAGCCTAGGTGCTTGGTTATCTTTTTTGCAGGCATGTACTCCCAGCAACACCAGTACCGCTGTAGCCATCGCCGTTAAAGTCTTTACATAATACATAGTACCTAATAATGTACGAATGTAGGTTTTATTGCGTAAGCTACTAATTCAACCTTATAGCTATAATTTGTGCCCTATCAGCTATAGTAGCTTAATATGTAAATATAGAAAGAGATGCTTGCCGTTTATTCGTTGTTAGTCGAGAAAAAAATCAACAGCATAAAGGCGCGTGGCAGATGTGCGTACGAGCAAGGCACAACAGTATGGCCCATCCTAATTATTAGGAAGAGTCTTTCGCTGCCAGTAGTTAATAATTCTGAACAACATCATTACAACACGAATACTAAAAAAACGTTTCGCATACTTTGTGGTAAACAAGCTAGAAATGAAACTAAAAATATATCAAATAGATGCTTTTACCGATACTGTATTTAAAGGCAACCCTGCCGCAGTATGTCCACTAAATGAATGGATAGCCGATGAAAAATTGCTGAAGATTGCAGCGGAAAACAACTTGGCAGAAACAGCATTTTACATACCTAAAGGCGATACCTTTGAAATAAGGTGGTTTACCCCTACTACCGAGGTAGACCTATGTGGGCACGCAACCTTAGCCGCAGCGTTTGCAATAAGCAAGTGCGAAGGTTATACGGGCAGTACCATCAATTTTGTATCGCCGCGTAGTGGCGCGCTACCAGTTACTGTTCAAAACAGCTTATTCTCGCTCAACTTTCCTGTAGATACGTTTGTAGAAACAGAATTGAAAGAGGAACTTATAAACACCACTAGCCATAAGCCCATTGCTGCATACAAAGGCAAAACCGACTATATGCTGGTATACAAAACAGAAGAAGATATAAGTGCATTGAAACCTAACCTATCCCTTATAGCCAGCCTTAATGCACGCGGTATAATAGTAACTGCTGCGGGTAAAGAACACGACTTTGTATCTCGCTTTTTTGCACCGGCTGTAGGTATAATAGAAGATGCCGTTTGCGGCTCGGCGCATACTACCCTTACCCCCTATTGGGCAAAAGTGTTGGGCAAAACAGAGCTAAGCGCCTTTCAACTTTCAGAAAGGACAGGCATAGTAAAATGCAAACTGCTAGGCGATAGGGTTGAGCTTGGTGGCAATGCAGCACTATACCTAACAGGCGAAATAAACATTGGCTAGGCCCCACAGCATAAAGGCGCGTGGCAGACGTACGTATAGGCAAGGTGCAACTGTATGGCCTATCATCATTCCTTGTATTTAATCTGTGAATCTGTGGCTTACTACGTTAAACACAAAAAAAGCCCCGCCTCGTTATCGAAGCAGGGCTTGTGTTTTATCTAATATCTATCGTCTAAATACTAGCGTCTAGAATTAGATGATCAACATAGCGTCGCCGTAGCTAAGGAATTTGTATTTCTCCTTGGCAGCGGTTTCGTAGGCCTTCATTATTAGGTCGTAGCCACCGAAAGCGCAAGCCATTATCAGTAGGCTGCTCTTAGGCTGGTGGAAGTTAGTTATCATGCTATTGGCAATGCTAAAGTCGTAAGGTGGGTGTATGAACAAGTTAGTCCAACCTGCATACGGCTTTAGGTATCCCTCTGCCGATACTGCCGACTCAACCGCACGCATAGTGGTAGTACCCACAGCGCATATACGCTTGTTGGCATCCTTGGCAGCGTTAACGGTCTTCACTGCTTTATCGCCTATGTACGCCTCTTCGGCATCCATTTTGTGCTTCGATAGATCTTCTACATCTATAGTGCGGAAAGTACCTAGACCCGTGTGTAGGGTTATTTCAGGCAGCTCCACTCCTTTTATCTCAAGGCGCTTAAGCAACTCGCGGCTAAAGTGCATACCGCTGGTTGGGGCAGCTACAGCACCTTCTTCCTTAGCATATACCGTTTGGTAGCGCTCGGCATCAAGCGGCTCCACTGGGCGTTTGATGTATTTAGGTAGCGGCGTTTCGCCTAGGCCGTAAAGTATTTTCTTGAATTTCTCGTAGTCGCCATCGTATAGAAAACGGATGGTACGGCCACGGCTGGTAGTGTTATCTACCACCTCGGCTATCAACTCATCGTTTTGGCCGAAGTATAGTTTATTGCCCACGCGTATTTTACGTGCAGGGTCAACCAATACATCCCAAAGGAACTGGCCACGGTTCAACTCGCGCAATAGAAACACTTCTATTTTAGCGCCAGTCTTTTCCTTAGTACCATATAAGCGGGCAGGGAATACCTTGGTGTTGTTTAGAATGATAACATCACCATCGCCAAAGTACTTCAATAGGTCGCTAAACTTCTTGTGCTCTATTTTTTTGGTGTTCCTGTCCACTACCATCAAGCGGCTTTCGTCGCGGTTTTTAGCCGGATACATAGCAACAGAATCTTTGGGAAGGTTGAAATTAAAACTAGATAGTTTCATGTATTATGTAGTTGAATTTTACGGAATTCAAAATTTCCAAGCGGCAGTAATGGGTTATTGTCGCCGAATTTTCGGACGGCAAAAATAAGCGGATTGGGCGTATTTCCTAATTTCAAAGTCCTCTTTGCCACAGATTCACAGATTAAATACAGAGAAATACAAAACTTAACCACAGATAGCACAGATGAGCACGGATTATTTAAAATAGATTATTGGCGCGCTACTGTGGCGCTTTGCGCCTATGTATCTCTCCCGCGGGCGACCTTACTGTAGGCTGTTTCTCCGTAGTCCGTTCACTGAAGTGAACGATAAGGAACTATCCCTAATTATTCAATTATCATATTTTCTAGTTATCTAAATCCTTCCAATTACCCCTTACATCTTATTTTCTTTAATTATCCTATTTCTCTTAGTTTTCTAAATTAACTTAGCACAGCCCTTAAACCCATGCGCCAAATACTATGCCTGCTTATAACCCTGGCTGCCCTGCACTGCACGGCACAGGTGCCTACGCAAGGTTTGGTAGCCTACTTCCCTTTCGATAACAATACGCAGGACAATAGCGAGTACCACAACAATGGAACTATTAATGGCGGCATACAAACTACTACCGACCGCAACGGCAATGCCTGTGGTGCCATGGCATTTGATGGCAAAACAGGCTATGTAAGTGTGCCTAACAATAGCAGTATACAGGCAATACGCAGCGGCTTTACGGTGGCTACATGGTTTAAGCTAGATGTACCCACTGCCAACGAGGCAAGGGTAGTGTTGTTTAGCAAAGATAGTACCGATGCAATCGGCAAGGCAGAGCCGGGCTTTCATGTAACGTACCTACAAAACTTTAACGAGGCTATGGGACAACTTAGCTTTTGCAACGGCTACGCCGAGGAGGATAAAACCTATGGCCAACACCGCCTAGCATATAACGAATGGTACCACATAGCATTAAGCTACGATGAGGGCTGGCTGAACCTATACCTTAATGGCAAGCGCGTATGGCAGGCTATGTATAACCAAGCCATAGAGAAGAATGACTTTGCTTTGGAAATAGGCCGCAACCTGTGGCCGCAAACCAACTACTTTAAAGGCAGCTACGATGAATACCGCCTATATAACCGTGGCTTGAATGCCACCGAAATACTGGCACTGTATAACTATACTCCACCCCTAGCCGACGGCAACACACTTAGCCTACACATGCCTAGCGATATAACTGTAGTGGCAGATGAAGGCAAATGCAGTGCCACAGTAAGTTATAATGAACCTACAGCCACCGTGGGCTGTGGGCAAGCAAGCATACACTTGGCTAGCGGTCAAGCAAGTGGGTCGGCGTTTACTGTTGGTACGCATACCATTACCTACGAAGCAAAACATAACAACAAGAAAGAAGCCGCCGCCTTTAACATAACCGTGCTAGATAGGCAACCACCCGTATTTGAATATGCCCCAGAGGTAACTACGCATACCTATGATAGTGCAGGTGCTACCGTGCATTACCTGTTTGGAGCTAGCGATAACTGCGGTACTTTTAAAACATACCGCACAGCAGGTATGGCTGCAGGCAGCAAGTTCCCCATTGGCAAAACAGAAGTGAAGTATGAGGCAGTAGATTCGTTTGGCAATAAGTCGGCGTGCAGCTTTATGGTAATTGTGATACAAGATGAACGCCCTGTTGTAAAGGAAACCGCACCCGCTACTGTAGTACAAGCTAGGCCAGCACCCAAGGCCGAAACTATTACCCCTAAGGCAGAACCTAAAGCCGAAACCACTACTATAGCCAAAACCAACACAGAGCCCGTGGCTAAAGCAAACAACGAAAAGCCAAAGCCTGCGCCTACAACAAAAGCAACTGTAAGCGAGAAACCTAAAAGCGAACCTGTAAAGCCTAATCCAAGTCCTGTTGCAACACCTACCAGCGAACCTACTGTAATAGAAGTAGCATGCGGTAGCGATATAAGCCGCAACACCGATGCAGGCAAGTGCGGCGCAAGCATACATTACAATGTGCCTAAGTACAAGGGCCAAGCCTTGAAACTAAATGAGGGCATAGCTAGTAATAGCTTGTTCCCCGTAGGCTTAACGCGTAACAGTTTTTCATTGGTAGACGTGCCGGGCTTTGTAAGCAACTGCCACTTTGTAGTAAAGGTTAGCGATAAGGAAAAACCTGTTATCAACTGCCCGAAGGATACCATTATTATGCTTAGCTATAACCGCAAGGGCATAATATATAACTACACTCCACCCAAGGCTAGCGATAACTGCGGGGTAGATAGCTTTGTACAAACCATAGGCTCGGCGCCAGGCTGCTTTCTGCCCATAGGCGAGCATCCGTTTGAGTTTATAGCCATTGATGCTGCGGGTAACAAGACTGTATGTGGCTATAGCGTATCGGTACGCAACAGCGGCAAAACAGAAAAACTGGAAATACCTAAACAGCTTGATGCACTACTGAACCTTGGTAACGACACCATTAAGTACGAGCACGAAGGCGAAGTGGGCAACTGCTTATTGACGATGTTTGTGTACGACGATGGAGAAGAGGACGGCGACTCGGTATCTATCATTTTCGATGGGCAGGTGCTGGTAGATAACCAAAAGCTGCGCCTGAAAGATAACGGCCCAATACGCAGGCAGCTAGCCCTAGCCAGCGGCAACCCCAACTACATAGTAGCCAAGGCATGGAACACCGGGCGCACGGGCCTTAACACCATGCGCATGGATATATACGAGGGCGATATACCCGACGAAAAACACCTGCGCGGCAAAAAGCCTATACTATCTAAAATACTACACGCACGCCCCGGCCAAGCTTCGGGTATTATTTTAAGGTGTAATTGGTAATTACTAAAAAGGATGGAAAAAGCATTAATTGAATTAGTAAAAGCACTCCTTTTTCTTGCCTTAGGCATATTTGCAATTGCATTCGCTTTTGTGATCTATCTTTTCTATTACTTGTATGCATGGGACCTGAAAGTAGGTACTCCCCTATTCCTAATTACCTTACTGAACTTATTTGTAATGCTTATAAGCTTATTAAGTTATGCCTTTGGATACAGCAAAGGAAACGCAAAGCATATTTTGTACTTTATTGTAGCGTCCTATTCTGTATGCCTTATCATCTTTTTGATTGTGCAATTTTTTAAATAGAACTTCTACTCCTCCAATTGGCAAAAATTCATTTCTATTGCAATATGAAAAAACATGTGTTTATAGCTGTAGCTATATTGGTAAGTGTATTAAGCGCAAGTGCGCAGGATAACTTATTTGAAAATGATGAACATCCTGCCTATAAGTTAGGCAAAACCACTATGGTGCAGCGCCTAAATGCATTTGGCAAAGTATTGGAAGAAAAACCCTTCCCTGATTATACGTATGGCAAGTTTCCTATAGGAAGAGCAATAAGAGAAATATGCCATATAGGTAGAAAATATTACTTCCTGTATTATGCATATAACAAGGAAAGTAAATTATGGGATATAATGCAGAGTGAAATAAAAGCAGATCTTACTGTAACTGAGCCTAAGTTAATTTTCACCCGCAAGCTTATGATACTATCGCCTAAGCCCGATGAATATGATGCATACTTTGCAAGTCGACCTAACTGGCTTGGCCATTTCTATTGCTACAACACATTGGAAGAAACAAATGAGCAAATACATTTCACTGTATTTGATGAAGATTTTGTTCCTAAGTGGGATAAAAAATTTGAGTTGCCTATGTTAGATAGAACTACACGTATGGGCGATTTTCAACTTTCAGTAAGGGGGGATTTTGTAGCCAGTTCGGCATTTATAAAAAACAGCGGAGAAAAATACCTAGGTATGCTTGAAAAGAAAAGGCATTTCGCTTTCAGCCGTAACGGCTTTTCAGAAGTAGCTCTTTCGCCAGGCGAAAACAAAGCTACACTTGATAACAACATAAAATTAGATTCACTATCAAACATATTTATAGTAGGTATTTATTTGGATACATTTTCAGATAAAACAAACCACAAAATTACAGGATATTACAGTGGATACTTCAATACAACTACCAATCGATTTGAAAAAAAGATTGAAAAAAAATTCGATTCAGAATTTACAAATTTAATTGCGCCGGAAGGCGACTATGACAAAAAAATTGTAAGGACAATTTATAGTATCCCCAATATTACTGTAATGGAAGACGGTACAATAAGATTTAGTGTGCAAAGAAAGTATTCGGAGTATAAACTTACTGGTGCAAGCCCAGGAGGATATAGCGAAGTACAAAGTATAGGTAATACCATAAGCGTAACATTGAATGCAGCACTGCAACCACAGAAAATAGAAAAGGCTTTCTAACCTATGCTAAGACTACATTTAGCTACACTATATTGTTAGGCCCAAAAAAAGCACCTGTTAAATATGAAAAAATATTCTTTCATATCCGTAGCTATACTGATAAGTGTGTTAAGCGCAAGTGCGCAAACTGCCAGTATTAAATGGCTACCAAGCGAAAAATCTAGATTAGAGGGAATGATGACCGCTTTAGGTAAAAACAATAGCTACAGGATAATTTATGATAAAGGCTATTTCATACAAAAGTTAGATAACAACTTAAATACCCTTAGCCAACAGCCTTTACCCGAAATAGAATATGGTGGCAATAAATTGAAGTACTATGGTGCATTAAGCGTACAGGGTATAATACAGGTTAGCGGCAGCACCTATATAACACTCATCAACAAAGGTAAAGGAACAAGGCAGGTAGATCTGTTGATTGCCAAGGTAAACGAAAACTTAACGATAGAGAATCCAAATATACTACTTACAGACTTAGACCAAGATTATGATATAGACTCTTATACCAATGTATTCGGCACAAATCAAAACCGCAGTTACATATTCCACTATTATAGAACCCGAAAAGTAAATACAGTAACTGTTTTTAACGGAAGCATGCAGCAGGTATGGCAGTCATCGAAGGACTTACCCCACATGGAAACAGCCAGCCTTATGCTAAGCGAAGATGGTAAAAACTTAGTGGGAATTGCCGCTTACGATGTAGTAGTAGTTAGCGCCACAAAACCTAAAATAATAACTGCAAAAGTAAA